>JAPLFX010000265.1 GCA_026390445.1 Pseudomonadota bacterium | reverse complement strand
CGATGGAGGTGCAACTAGCGGCGCCGGTCAGTCGCGGGCTGTGGTTGGTGGGAAAATACTGCGGACTGAGTGCCTGCCTTTTGATGGTGTCGGTGGTGTTTGTCGTGCTGTGGGAGGCGACGCTTTGTGTCTTGCACTATCGCCTGATGGTGGCACCGCAGCTGCTGGTGTTTGCTTTGATGACTCTAGGCTGGTTGGTAGATGCGGCCTTGGCGGTGTTTTTTGCCACCTTGACAAGGCCATCGTTGGCAATCTTCGCCACCTTCGCCGCCTGGATCGCTGGCTTGTCGAGTGCTCTGATCGATCAGGCGATGACGCCGGAGACGCCCGCACAGCTGCGGGCCGCCGTCTCGACCATCGCCCGTTACTGGGACTTGCAGCAGTTCAATCTGGCGGATAAGGCTCTAGAGGAGCACCTGCCAGCCTTTGCCCCGACCCTCGACCGTGGACTATATGGTCTTGTATTGATTGCTATATTAGTCACGGTGGCGAGTGCGATCAGCAGCCGACGCGACGTCCTCCCTGCTTAAAATAGCGGCAGCGCCCCAACTGTGCTACGTTGCGCCCTCGAACCAGGCCAAACAGGAGGTCCTGTGGACTTCAGCGGCTCCGAGGAACACGTTAAGCGAGAGCGCGCCAAGGCTCGCGAGCTACGCAAGTCGCGCTGGTGGCAAAACCTGAGCGACCGCGCCAGCTGTTATTACTGCCAACAGCCTTTGACCAAAGCCACGATGACCATGGACCACGTCGTACCGCTCAGTCAAGGCGGCTACTCCAAGCCGGGCAATATCGTGCCCGCCTGTAAACCCTGCAACACGCGCAAGCGCGACGAGTCGGCCGTAGTGCTAGCACTGGCCCAGGAACAACCCCGCTAGTTTAGTGCCGGCACAGCGTCATCATGTAGGAAACAATTGCCAAAAAAACGATCAACTGCAGGTAGACCCAGAGGCGTGGCTGCTGCGCCTTGCCGCCGCCTTGACCCGAGGCTCCTTGGCGACCCTGGCCCGGCTTGGGTTTTGGCCGCAGAGTTTGCTGGCGCTGCCGCGCTTGTGCCAGGTTCACGACTTTTTTTTGCTCTGAATCATCGCTCATGCTGGTCCCTGCTCTTTAAGCAACGTGCATGCCATGGTACAACACTTAACTTTACCGGCACAACCGCAGCGCCACCTCTACCCGCGGGCGTCGCAGCGTTTTTTTGGGAGAGCCGTCTTTGCCTCATTCGACATCGCTTAAGACGTTGGTGATCGTACCGACCTACAATGAGGTTGATAACGTGCGGCCGTTGATTGCTGGGATTCTCGCCCATGCACCTGAGGTCGATGTGCTGTTTGTTGACGATAACAGCCAAGACGGAACGCGCCAGGAGATCGCGGCGCTGATCCAAGAACGGCCGGGTCGTATCTCAATGCTCTCTCGTGCCGGTAAGCTTGGCCTGGGTACGGCCTATGTCGCTGGTTTTCGCTGGGGGTTAGAGCGTGACTATCAGGCCCTGGTCGAGATGGATGCCGACTTGTCGCACCGAGCGGAGGATCTGGCAAAAATCCTGGCCGCCTTGGAACACAGCCCAGTGGTCATCGGTAGCCGCTATATTTCCGGCGGTGGTACGCAGAACTGGTCGCTGCTGCGCCGCGTGATCAGTCAAGGTGGTAGCTTTTATGCCCGCTGTATCCTGGGCCTCAAGGCGCGCGACCTGACCGGTGGGTTCAATGCCTGGCGCAGTGAGGTGTTACGAGCCATTGACCCGAGTCAGGTGCGCAGCGAGGGCTACACCTTTCAAGTCGAGTTGAAGTTTCGCGCCCACCTCGCGGGTTTTGCCCTGCGCGAATGGCCGATCTTGTTTGTCGAGCGCCGTGCTGGCCAGTCGAAGATGTCAGGTGGCATCGTCTTCGAGGCGATTTATCGCATCTGGTTGTTGGCGCTGCAACGCCCGCAGATCTTGCGAGACACCGCCGAGAGGCGTGCACTCAACGGGCGCTCTTGACTAGGGTGCGGCCATTGATCGCCTGCACCGGGCGGGAGTTGAACTGGATCACTTTGGTAAATACCTCATGCTGCTTGGATGAGATCGTGGTCGGCTGCGTCAACACATACCAAGCAACCCCCTCCGAGCAGGGTGGAGTCGTCAGCGAGCCGGGGTAGTGGTAGTAGACCTGGCGCGGTGGCAGCAGGCTCTTCGGGTTCATCAGCAAGGGTTCTGGCAGCTTCTCGCCGGAGCTGGGTAGCTCGCTCCACAGCTTGGCCAGAGCCTTATTGGCTGGGCCTTCCTCGAATAAGACCCCGACGACGGCGAGATGACCCTGGGCGTTTTGATGCACTAAATGCATTTCGAGATCGTAGCCGGCGCCGCTGACCTTGTGTTCACTTGGGGTGTGAAAATGCAGCTGCTTCAGATCGAAGTGGTCGCCGTCGATCTCGACAAAATTGCCGCGGGGAAAATTCAATTGGACGGTATGCCCGTTGTTTACGACGACGGTGTCGGCGTCTTGGTAGTGAAATTTGATCGGTAGGAGTTTCGCATTGCCGCTCGGGCTTTCAATATCGATCGGTGACGGTGACTGGTGTTTACCGGTAGCGCAGAGCTTGTATTCTTCGCCCAACTCGCCCCAGTGCCCAGGTCCTTGACTCCCCTTGTAGTCCCAGTGGGGCTTGGCTTCGGCGTGCTCGCCTTTGGGCGAATGGTCGCCATCATGCTCCTCAGGCTTGGCTCCGTGACCCTCATGGTCTGGTTTGGCGCCGTGCTCGTCATGCTCGGCCTTGGCGCCGTGCTCGTCATGCTCGGCCTTGGCGCCGTGCTCGTCATGCTCGGCCTTGGCACCGTGCTCCTCATGCTCGGCCGAAGCATCATGGTCACCATGGCTTTCGTGGGCAGCAGATTCTTCGCCATGACCCGTAGGTGTTGAATGCCGCCCAACCCATTTGCTCACACCATAGCCAGCGCTGAACAGCACCCCAGTCGCCATGACCGCCATGAGCCACGCGGTGGTTTGATCCAGACCTCGCTTCATCACCATGCACGCCTCACCGAATAACAAGGTAGAGGTCTATGGTACCATGTGTTGCCTTTTTACCGCGACAACCAGGGCTGGTTGTCATAGCTATGCCGCAAACTTGCGGCAGCCCGCACGCTTTGGATGCGGCGCTCGGCAACCACGTCTGAGGCTTGGTGCGTCGGGATGCGGCGGCGTTCGGCTTCGACGTAGACCTCAAGCAGGGTGTCGTAGATGGTCGCGGTCTGGCGCTTCGCTGCTTCGGCATTGTAGCCCTTGAGCTCGTGGAAGACGTTGATCACGCCGCCGGCATTGATGACGTAATCGGGCGCATATAGGATGCCCCGGTCAAGGAGTTGCTGACCATTGCGCTGCTCCACGGCCAACTGATTGTTGGCGCCGCCGGCGACGATGGTGGCTTTGATCTCGGGGATCGAGGAGTCGTTGAGCGAGGCACCCAGGGCGCAAGGGGCAAAGACATCGACATCGGCCGCATGGATCTGCGTCACCGGTAGGACCTTGGCGCCGTATAATTCGACCATGGCCTGGGTCTTTGCTGGGTCGATATCGGCCACCGTGAGCTGCACGCCGGCTTCGGCTAGATGACCGCAGAGGTAGCGCCCGACGGCGCCGACGCCCTGCACGGCGATGCGCAGGCCGCTTAGATGATCGCGTTTCAGCTTGTGGGCGACGGTGGCACGGATGCCGTGGAAGACGCCAAGCGCCGTCACTGGGGATGGATCACCGGAGCCACTTCGATTGGACAGACCGCTGACGTAGCGGGTTTCCATCGCCACGTAGTCCATGTCCTGCGTGTTGATATTGACGTCTTCAGCCGTGATGTAGCGGCCACCCAGCGAGTTGAGAAAGCGACCAAAGGTGCGAAACAGCGCCTCGGACTTGACCGTCTTGGGGTCGCCGATGATGACTGCCTTGCCGCCGCCTAGACTGAGGCCCGCCACGGCATTTTTATAGGTCATGCCCCGCGATAGGCGCAGCACATCGGTCAGTGCCTCTTCGTCTGAAGCATAGTTCCACAGGCGGCAGCCCCCCAAGGCAGGCCCTAGCGTGGTGTCGTGGATGCCGATGATGGCTTTGAGTCCCGTCGCTTTGTCCTGGACGAAGACTACTTGCTCGTGACCCATGATGTTTAATTGGTCGAACAGGCCCATGAACGGATCCTTCCTTGTGAAAGAATTGCTATACTAGACTCTTGCGCAGCAACGGCCCCGACCGAGTAAGCGCGGCCACGAAGCCGCATCGACAAGATGAGGTGCATGGTGTTGAAACTAGCCGCGGCAGGGGTTGCCAAGATAGCGAAATCCACAGCCATTGACAAGGCGGCCGAACAGGCAAAAAGCTGGCCAATTGGCCGGTTTTTCCTGATATTGGCGGCGGTCTTTGGCAGCTATCTGAACGGCATTCAAGCCTTAGCGTTGCCGGTGACCATCGCTTGGGATCTGCCGTTGATTCATGCCGAGACCTACTTGCTTGAGCTGTCGGGGTCGCCTGGATTTGGCGAAACAATTTTAAAGCTCGAGGTCAAAGGCACTGGATACAGTGGCGAAGTTCCGGCCGAAGGCGTTTACCACTGGCGCCTGTCGCGCCCTGGACTGACCTCGACCAACCAGCAGGGAATTGAAACCAGCATCTTCGCCTCAGGCTCCTTTGTTGCGCTCGATCCAGAGGTCAAACGCCTCTCGCCACCACGGGTGACCTGGGACAAGGTCGACCAGGCTGAACGCTATAAAGTCTATCTTCTTGGTCCAAACGCCAATCAGAGCGTCGTGACGGTCACGACCAATAGCTTCCTGGTGGCAAAGCTCGACGAACCGACGATGCTCGAGGTGGTCCCTTTCACCGAAGGCCGCCGGACGACGCGTGGCTACCGGATGGATCAATCGTTGACCCTGATCTCTGGGGCGATGGTTCCCGCTGCCGGGACGCCGCCGCTGGCACCGGTGGCGGCGCCGCTAGCGCCGATTGTGACGACCGTGATCAAGGAGGATCCGCGGCAGCGGCGCCATCTCGTCTACGTCTTTGGCGATGGCCTGAGCGAGACGATGGAGGTGCAAAAGCTTGAGCTGGACCTTAAGTCGACTACCCAACAAGCAGGGGGCGGCGCCGGATTTTGGTTGAATCCAGCGGCTGGGTTGATCCTCAGCGGCCAAGCCGATTACCACGAACACCAAGATAAAAAGGTGACGCAGCCCACGCTCTTTCCCGATACCAAACTCACCATCAACCAGTCGCGCTACGATGCTGATTTTAGCGTCGGCTATAATCTCCTCGATTTATTCGGTGTGCGCCGCGTCGTCTTTGCCTTGGCCGGCTCGGCGGCGATGACGCAGCTGCCCATGGTCCCGGCAGAAACCCTGGTCACCTTCGGCACGCCGCCGGCATTGAATAAGACCAGGTTAAGTCTGCTCGGAGGTCAGGTCGCGGTGGGCTACCTCGGTCAATATGCCAGCTTTATGTTCGAAGGCGGCGCCCTAACCGAGTCGACCAGTAAGGGACGTCTGATTTACGAGCGCCTGCTCATCGATATCTACTTGGGCTCCGTGGTCTCGCTGGAGCTTGGTGCCTTAAATCGCGACACCCAAGCTGGACGCTGCGCCAAGGCCGCGGACGTCTGCTTGGCGACGGGAACGAGCACGATTCATACGCGCGAGACCGGATTCTTGTTGGGACTTGGCGTGGTCATGTTTTAACCTGCGGTGGAAGTCCGTGTCCTGGATCTCTACAATGGATAAACCATGAGGCAGAAGCCACCGCAGTACCCCAGTGATCAGATCTGGCTGAGCAGCACATCAAGATATTCTGTTTACTATGAAGATACCGACTTCTCCGGCTATGTGTATCATGCCAATTACCTCAAGTATTTTGAACGTGGACGTGAGGAGCTCATTGGCCTGCGCTATCTGCAGGACCTCTATCAACGCGGACTGCACTTTGTCGTGGCTAGGGCCGAAGTGTCGTATCACAAGCCCGCGCAGCATGGCGACACGCTCGAGGTCTCAACAAGAATGCCCCTGGTCTCCAGACCTGTCGTGCAGGTCGAGCACGTCATCAGCAGAGTTGCTGAGGACGACAGCGCTCCGGTCGTCTTGGTGACGGGAAGCGTCAAGTTGGCGTTTGTCGACGCTGCCGGGGAGCTTACGGCGGTGCCGCCTGATGTGATGACGTTCTTTGCCGGTCTACCTAAGGGAGTCGACTGAGATATTGCGTTCTGACCTTGCGGCCCTAGGCGGTCGACTGATCAACGTGCGGCGCTCGCAGCTTTGGGATTATTTGCCACATGCGGAGAGCCAGGCGCTCAGCGGTGGATTTTATGACCAACTCA
>JAPLFX010000195.1 GCA_026390445.1 Pseudomonadota bacterium | reverse complement strand
ACGCAGACGCCTCGCCACGAGGAAACCCGCGCGCGTCGATGACACAATCAGCGGCAAATGTTCGTCCATCAGCCAGAGTCACCAGGTGCGGCTCAAGGCTTAAAACGGCCGCATTGGTCTGCGCCCTCGCACCTAGCCTTTGCTCGATATGCCGGTGAAGGTCGGCGGATCTCAGTGCATGATAGGCGCCGCCAAAACGCCGTTTATAGCCAGGAAAGCGCACTTCGTAGCCGGGCCAGCTGCAGCTTTTAAACGGCAATATCCATTCACCGCCAGAGGCGATATCGGCGTCGTGAAAGCACCAGGTGTGCTCACCGCCAAAGCTTTCCCCTTGCTCCAAAAGCAGTAGGTCTAGATCTGGCCGCATCGCCTGCAGACGCAGGGCCACAAGCCCTCCAGCCAAACCGCCGCCCACCACCACGACCGAACGCTGCTTAGTCAAACTCAGATGCCCTCCCGTCGAAGGGCGTACCCTAATGCATGAAGCACAAAGGCTCAATGCGGACTTTCCTAACAACCTGTCCGGAAAGTCGATTTAGGCAAAAGAGGACGCTCAGACCAGCTGCGTCCCATAAGGTGATTCAGCGTGAATCCAGGATGTTAGCCCGTCAGGGTGGTGCCAGGAGGCAAGCAAGACTTGGCCAACTCCCTGCTCGCGTGCCGCCGCTAGGCTTTCGAGCTTTGGGATCATGCCTCCAGATATAGCGAAATCTAAGCATCCGGAGCGAATATGACTGATGTTTAGCCGTGGTACTCGACTCTGTGGATCGCTTGGATCGCGCAGGACTCCGTCTAGAGCCGTCATCACCATGAGGCGACTCGCCCTGAGTCCGACGGCGATGGCACACGCCACCGTGTCGGCATTGACGTTATAGACCAGGCCATCGTCGTCCACGCCCAAGCTCGCGACCATCGGCACAAAACCGTTGCTGGTCAGCGCCAGTAAGACCTTGGGATCGACCGCCGTGACATCGCCAACCCAGCCAAAATCGACCCCGTTCCTCGGCGGCCGCCGCTGCACCTGGAGGAGGCCCGCGGCTACTCCGGACAATGCAACCGCACTGACGCCTTCGCCATGCGCCACCGCCGCCAGATCGGTGCCGACCCCCCCGGCGAAGACCAGCTTGGCGACCTCGATCATCCCCGCGTCCGTGACCCGGCGTCCGCCGACAAAAGTCGAGGTGTGGCCGAGCCGCTCAGCGACGCTCGTCAAGCGCTGGCCGCCGCCGTGGACCAAGACGACGCGAATACCCGCCGCAACGCACTCCCGCACCTGGCGGAGCAGGCTGCGGGCGGCTGCGGCATCGTCCACCATTGCTCCACCGATCTTGATTACCCACAACTCGCTTGCTGGCGTCTGCATCGCTTAGGCCAAAATCGAGGCCAGCAGCGCCTTTTGCGCATGCAGGCGGTTTTCTGCTTGGTCGATGACCACCGACCTATCTGAATCCAACACCGCATCTTCGACGACGACGTTGCGGCGCACCGGTAGGCAGTGCATAAACATTCCGTTATTTGTACGCCGCATCCATTCCGCCGTCACCTGCCAGTCGACGAAGCCGCGCCGATAGTTTAAATCATCCTCAATCTGACCATAGTAGCGCGTACTCGCCCAGCTCTTGGCATAGATCACCTCGGCGCCCTCGTAGGCCGACTGTCGCTCGGTCGTGAGCCGCAGTTGGCCGCCGTTCACTGCGGCAATCTGCTGTAACGCCGCGACGCTCTGGTCATCGGGCAAGTAAGCCGGAGGCGCGGCGATCGTCAGATCGACACCGCTTTGCAGCGCCGCCAAGGCGAACGAATTTGGCACCGCGTGCGGCAACACCTTCGGATGATTGGCCCAGATGAGGGTCACTTTACGCCGCTTTAAGTCGCCAAGCCTTTCTTTGATCGTCATCATATCAGCAAGAGCCTGACAAGGATGATGCATGCTCGACTCAAGATTGATCACCGGCACGGTCGAGTGCCTGGCAAAGGCGTGGAGCACCGGATCGGTGCGATCGAAGGCTAAATCCTTTAACGCCGGAAAGCAGCGCACGCCAATGGCATCCACATAACGGCCGAGCACCGGCACGGCCTCACGCACATGCTCGGTGGCGGCCCCGTCCATGGTGACCCCGTCTTGGTGCTCGAGGTTCCAGGTACCGGCTCCAATCTCCAGCGGCACTGCCTGGCCACCGAGTTGCGCCGTCGCCATGATCATCGAGGTACGCGTGCGCAGCGAGGGATTAAAAAAGACCAGGCCCACACCGCGGCCGGCCAGCGGCGAACCAAAGGCCTGTCGCCCAGCCCTCTTTCCTGCAAGTGCCAAGCTCAGCAAAGCGTCAAGTTCGCTCCCACTGAGATCACCGGTCGAGAGAAAATGCCGCCCCTTCATGGCGCTGACTAAAGGAAGCTCAAAGGTCTCCATGAAATACGGACTCCGCGCGCGCAAAACGCTGCACACATTGCTCGAGCTCGGCATCCGTGAGCGTCAGGGGCGGCATCATCCGTAGCACCGCGGGATCATCACAGGTTCCAGTCAACACCTTTTCGCCCAGTAGGGCGGCCTGGAGTTTACTTGCCGGGCCTCTCAGCTTGAGCCCAAGTAGATAGCCAGCTCCACGCACCTCGAGCACGCTGGGAAAGGCCGCAAGGGCCGTCATCAGCCGCTCCGAGCCAGCCGCCACCTTGGCGTAAATGTGCTCCTCCAGCAGGATTTCAATGGTCGTCTTCACGGCCAGCGCAGCCAACGGACCACCACCAAAAGTCGTGCCGAGGTCACCGGCTTGGATCAAAGGCGCCAGGCGCTCATGGACCACGCACGCTGCCACGGGAAAGCCACCGCCCATGCCCTTGCCAAAGGCGATGAGATCCGGTGCGACATCATACCGCGGCGCAAAGCTAAAACTACCGGTGCGACCAAATCCCGTTTGTAATTCGTCGTAGATCAAAAGCGTGCCGTAGGCATCGCACAAACGCCGCAGCTCTTGAAAGAACTCAGGCGACGCGCTACGCACACCTGCCAAGCTTTGAATCGGCTCGACGATCACCGCCGCAACATCACCAACACGCAAAAACTCCGCCACCGCGTCCATCGAGCCAAAGGTGGCGAAAGCATGGCCAGGAACGGCGTCGGCAAGTGCGCCGCGGTATTTCGCCACCCCAGTCACAGCTTGCGCCCCAAGTGTACGACCATGAAAACCGCCACCAAAACTAAGCACCTTGACGCGTTTGGTCGCAAGCCGGGCGATCTTGAGCGCATTTTCTGTCGCCTCAGCACCGGAATTGACGAAGAACACCCGGTCTAAACCTGCCGGCAATTGCGACGCGATTAAGCTGGCGGCTTCTTCCTGGTGTTCCAGATAAATGGAATTGCTATAGAACATCAGCTTGCCGAGCTGTGTTCTCAAGGCTTCGACCAAGCGTGGATGACAGTGACCAAGCGACACGACGGCATGGCCACCGTACATATCAAGGAAGGCCTCGCCGTCTTCGTCATAAACGTATGAACCTGAGCCGCGGACCAATTTGCGTGGGATGCGCTTATAGACATCAAGAAGATGGCTCGACGTCGCTTGGACAACACTCATATCACGCCTCCGGCATGCCAAAGCCCAGTGGTTTGCGGCAGACCAAACATCAGGTTCATATTTTGCACCGCTTGACCGGCGGCACCTTTACCGAGGTTGTCCAGACTGGCAAAGACCGTGAGTTCACGCCCCTGACTCACCCATCCGATATCGACGAAGTTGCTGCCACGGCTCCAGTTGGTGTTCGGCGAACGATGGTCGGCTAGACGGATAAACGGCTGCGCCGCGTAATATTCATGAAAGGCTGCGTCGACCACGGCGACCGAAATGCCCGGCCTGAGTTGAGCGTACACCGTCGCAAAGATGCCACGCACCAGCGGCGTCGAATGCGCCTGCATCACCAACTCATCACCCCAGCCCGGCGACAGCTTCGCCAAAGCCTGGCGAATCTCCGGCAAGTGCTGATGAGCGTAGCTTTTATAGGCATAGAGGCTGTTAACGCGCCCGGCATGTTGGGTCGAAGCCGAAGGCTTAGCACCGGATCCAGACGAGCCAGTCTTGGCGTCGATGATCACTCGCGCCTCGATCAAGCCACGCTCAAGCAAAGGCGCCAAGGCTAGGATGCAAGCCGAGGCAAAACACCCAGGGTTAGCGATTCGCCTAGCGGCCGCAATCTCACCTGCCGGCGTCACCTCGGCCAGACCGTAGACAAAGGTGGCTTGAAGCTCGGCCGGTGGTGGCTCGCAGCCATAAAAACTGGCGAAGGCCTCCGCATCTTGAAGGCGAAAGTCACCGCCGAGGTCGATGACCTTAGCCTCCGCGGGTAGCGTGGGCACCAGGTCCCGACTGGCCCCATGCGGTAAACACAAGAACACCAAGTCGAGTTGCGGCCAAGCGCCGGGGCTCGGGACCTTCTCAAGGGACAGCTTGGTCATGCCGCGCAGCGCTGGATGCGTGTCGGCAAGGGCGGCGCCACTGCCGCTGGATGAGGCCACAAGCACCACCTCAACCCCCGGATGCGCCAGCAGAAAGCGCAGCAACTCGCCACCAGCAAAGCCGCTGGCACCGATTACCGCCACTTTTTTTGCCGCAGCAACCACTTCAGGTCGCCTCTTTGGCAGCGAGCAGTTTGGCTTGGACCAGGGCAAACAAGGCGGTACCGCCAACCATCGCGTTGGCAGCTGGGATGCCGAGCTCGCTGCGGATGAACTCGATACCCATGCGGCTATCGGTCACAGCACCGGAGATCACGTCCGGCTTTAAACCGTACTTCTTTAGTAACTCAACCCCGCCCCAAGCGCTGACGAAGTCGCCCGCACAAAACACCATGGCTTCCATGACGTCGCGGATATGCGTGTTGTCGAGCACGCTGCTGACATTGTAGCCACCGAGTAGGCCGTCGCCGAGTTCGATGACGATTACATCAGGGCTCGATGCCGCGAGGTGACCGACGATGGATTTGGCGACGGCGCCAAGATCGGCGATGCCGACCGTCGACGGGAGGCCAAAATCTGCAAAGCTCAAGGTGCGCGACGCACCGTTGTCGCGCATCTCCATGGTATCTTTCAAGCACGCAACACCGGACACTTTACCGGCGGCGACCTGGTAGCCAGCCGCGGTGAAGCGCCGCACCAGTTCGACTGCGACGCGAGTTTTACCTGCATGCATGCAGCTTCCTGAGACCAGGATCACCGGTGGGCAATCCGCCGGTGGATCGATCAGCGGCAGGGCATAGTCGGCCAAATTGCAAGTCTGCCCGTCGTGCAGCACCGCTCCGAGGAACTCGATGCGCACCGGTTGGCCCATCGCCTGGTTAAAGCCCGAGCAGCGACCGACGACGCCGCCCAGGTTGAGGATCGATAGTTCGTCGCCGACGGTCAGCTCACTCGGCACGTCGCCGACGTAGCCCTTGAGCGCACGCCGCGCGCCTAGGACACCGATGAATACATCACCGATGCTCAGTCGCGCCATCCGGCCCGAGGTCAGCTCCAAACGATCGTAGCCTGGATTTTCGCTGAGGACCTTGACGGCCACCAAGTCACCCGAGCGCGGCTTAAAGGCCGCCATGCTGATCAGCACCTCGGTGCCAAGGCCAACCTGGGACGTCACCGATGCCATCTTGTGGGCGCGGATCAAACGCTTGGCCGAATGGCTCTTGCTCGTCGCCGGCAGCAACGGCGCCAATGGATAGGCGGAGGCGGAGACCGCCTGCACCGCCGCAGTGGGGGCCATGGCCAAGCTTCTGGAGACTTCGCTCTCACTGTGCAACATCAAACACCCCTCACTGTTTAAAGATCGCAATAATCCGCCGCATGACCTTTGCCTGCTCGGCGCGATTGCGCACGGCGATAAAGATCGTGTCATCCCCAGCCACCGTACCGATGACCCCACTGAGCCGCGCCCGATCCAGGTGCAGAGCCGCCATCTGCGCGTGCCCCGGCCCCGTGCGCAGGACGATCAGATGGTCGCCGGCCCGATCGGCCGACAGCCGGTCGACGATCATCGACTGTCCCGGCTCAAGCTGCGGCGCCCGGTAGGCTCCATCCACTTTGACCACTCCGAGCTCTGCAAGGTCGCGTGAGGTACTCGCCTGCGTCGACTCAAACCCCAAAGCAGTCAACGCCTGGACCAGCTCGCTCTGATTGCGGATGGTCTCTTTGCGGAGGATATCACTAATTTTTTGTTGGCGGAGCTGCTTGTCCATAGCTTTACAATCTAAACCAAATATTAACAATTATTCACTTTATGTGCATAATTGGCATCTGCATTCACATATATACAAGCTCACCGAGTTCGTGTAAACCCTTTTCGCGACCAAGTCTCATGTTGATGACATCCTGATGACGTCTTGGTCTCACGTCAGTCGCCGTCACGTGGTCAACGACCAGGACCTTTCAGAACGAGGATTCACAGCGTGGAAAAAAAAGCTTGGGGCGGCCGCTTTGCCGGCACAACACATTCGCTCGTCGAGACCTTCACCGCATCCATTGCTGTCGATGTGCGCCTGTGGCGGCAAGATATCACTTGCTCCGTGGCGCATGCCCAGATGCTCGG
>JAPLFX010000110.1 GCA_026390445.1 Pseudomonadota bacterium | reverse complement strand
AGTGACCTTGACAGCGCGTCCACCAAGGGTGGGGCCACCGCTCCTGCGTGCGTCAAGCCCCAAGTCGTGTCGTTTCGGCCCGCAGCGAATGGTTGGTCCCTGGCAAATAGCGACCCTGCATCTAACCCAGGCGGGTCTGAGGCGCCGATTAAGGTCAATCTTGCCCCGGCGGATCTGGAGCATGCAGTGTCCGTGTCGTGTGGCCCAGACCAACACTGTACGGCCTTTTTGAACAAACCCGTGGACTTTAATTTCCATGTGCCGATGTCGATGTTTGCGAATGTGAAACTGGAGTTTCAGCAAACCAACGGCAACGAGGGTGCAGTGTGCATGCGTACGGTCAAGATTGGCACCACCGTGAGTGCGACCCCGGTTTGCATCGGCAAAGTGCTCAATGCCTCAGTCGCTGTTGGGGTCAACGTCAGCAAAGCCACGAATACAAACAGCGGTGCCACGAGCTTCAATGCGCACCCCTTCGTGCGAGGCAATCTATCTTACTCGATGCCGTTTTTCTCCGTGGGTGCGCACGCGGATGAAAAAGGCCTGCAATTTGACGCAAGCGCAAGCCTCAAGGGGCTTACCGACAATAAGTTGTGGAAGGAGGTCTTGCCGGAAAAGACGGTGTCGGCACGCATCGACTACAAGGACCTACCCGCAGACGTGCAACGGCTGCGTAGTGCGGTCATAGCGAGTGCCACCGCCACATCGAGCAATGCCGATCTTGAGTGGGATCACCTCGAAGGTCAATGCGACCAAAGTCTGAACTAAACCTTACAGCGGCTCTGGTGGAAACCACTGATCACGCTCGGCCATGAGGCGGTCGCAGGTGTAGTCAGAGTCGACGCGTTGCAGGATGATCGGGCTTTTACTTAGATCGCCATTTTGGACCGGGTGGATATCAGCGGCGATAAAACTCGGGTAGCCGCCCAGCGTCAATTGCTCGGAGCGATCATGGACCACGCCTTCAAATCGTCCAGGGGCCACGCTGCTTAAGTCGTAGGCGAAGATCTCGCGGCGGGCCAGGTAGATCTGCCCCTGCATAAACCCTAGATCGATGTTGACCGTCACACCAGGGTGGCCGTCGTGATCGTCATCACTGATACGTGGGTCCCTCGGGTCGTTCGGTAGCGCTTCGGTACTTGGATCGTCGAGGTGGATACCCAATGCCGTCGGCGTCTCGGGGCGCAACCACCGGACGACGCCCCCGTTTAAGCTCAGCGTCGGAACGGCCGACGGCGGCACGATGGCACGAGTAAAGCTGTCAGCAACCCGCGATTTGAACGGCAGGTTCGAGCGATGCTCGGCATGGCAAAAGGTTTCTGTCTGAGTAAAGCTCTCGCCCTCGATGCGCAGGTCGGTGAAGCCATAGGTAATGACCTGCGACCGCATGACCCCAAGCGCCATCGGTGCATCATAAGCGACGATATCATAATGCGCATAGCGCCCGCCAAGGTCAGCCGGAAGATCGGCCGCAAACGCCGCACTCGGCACCAATCCCATGACCAACCACCACCGTCCCAGCAAGACCTTCATAGCCAAAATCCTTTGCGACCTTCGCGATCTCTGCGCTGGATCACTCGGCGCCCTTGCGTTGATGCACTAGCCTCTGATGCATGGCAATAGAGCCACCGCCCTCCGAGGTCAATGTAAATATCCCGCCCCCTTCTGGCGCTGCACCTTTATCCCCTTAAGGCCGCCGAATTAATGGACCATTAACATCTACGTACACCCTTTGCCAAACGCCTGCGCTTGGTCAATCAACTTGCTACCACTGTCCGCCCCTTTCGGACCTCGACCAATTCAATTACACTAAACCTAATATCAAGTAGCCCGTTCCGAACCATTTTGAAATCGACCGAAATATGCGTATTCCACCCTCGAGGAGAGCCTTCATGCAGCGTCGCTTCAGTCCGTTACCAGTTTCCTTAGCCTTGGCGACCCTGGTGGCGGCCTCGGCCTGCAAGTCGACCACCGAACCAGCGGCTGGATCTGGTGTCCAGGCTGCGGACTCAAATAAGTCGAATAAGCAAAAGATTGCGGATGATATTAAGTCGTTCAACGACACCCAAGCGGCGCTGGTCGATGCGAACAAGCGCGGCGCTAGTGGCTGCGAAAAGCTCGACATTCTGTGGAAGAAGATCGAGGAGACGAAGCAGGCTGAAAGCGACCTCGTCCCGCCGAACGCAAATCCGGTCGAGGTCCTTACCTTTGGCAATGGCTCGGCCAACCGCTTTTGGCGGATTTTTCAGGGCTGGAACGATCAAGAAGGGGGCTCGGAAATTCGTCCCTACGAGTCCAGTGGCAACAACTTCATTCGTTTGACGCATCGCTATGCAGTGCTGGCCAAACTCAAGTTTGTTGTCGATGCGGACGCGGTGAAACGGCTCGGTTATACCGGCCACTATGCGACCGGCAACGATTGCGTTCTGGGACGCCTGTCGAGCGCCGTCCCGACTGGTACGCCTGATCGTTTCACGCCGGCTATGGCGGCCAAGTTTTTTGTCAGTGGCTCATCGGAAAGTCAGGTGCTGATCACGCAGCACGATATCGGTGGACAAAGCTTTGGCACCGACTACACCGTCGATCCACCGGTCGCCAAAAAGATCGACAACAACTATTACACGCATTACCTGTCTAACCGCCTGAGCTTCGAAAAAGGTGTTTTATCTGGCGTTGGGGCCTTCTCGCGCTTCTTCTACACCGCCCAGTATTTCGCCAAGAATATCTTCAAGCTCGATTATATCGTCGATCCTCGCGAACTTCAGGCTAACCACCTTGCCGAAAAGTCGCCAGACGGATCGGTACCAGCTAACCCAAAAGGACCAAGATTTGTTTGGACCGTTGCACCGAATCCAGAGATCAGAGCATCGTTCGCGGCGAAGGCAGAAACAGACAAAGATTTCCGCCATCACTTCTTGTCACTGAATCCGGAAATTGCCAAAAATCCCGACGCCGGCCTGCCGATCTTCAAAGTCTACGCTTCAGACACGTGGACCTACGAACCTGAAAAAGATGCGACTTTGATCGGTCAACTCGTCACCAATTCGGAATTTGTCTCGTCTGAGGCTGCCGACGTCCGGTTGTTCTTTAAGCACCACATCCAGTTTCACAAGGTTCCTGATTCGGCCAATGAGCCAAGTCCCTATACCCAAGACTATCCATTCGCGCAGTGGGGCGATGAACTGTTTACTTCTGAATGTCGCTTGGGTGTGAAAGAGGTCGAAGTCAAACCGAGCTCGCCGACGGATCTGGACGGTACCTTTATTCGTGACGCCACCATCAATCCTCGGACCCTGCGTCGCACCAAAGACGGGAAGATCTGCCTCATCAATATCATCGAGTCGAAACTCGAGGGGACCTTGGCCCCCTACCTGGCGAAGAGCTTGTGAGACCCCACCGGCCGCTCCCTTAGGCCGACAAAGGGAGCGGCGTATCGTCCCGAATGAGTGTGCGCCAGCTTAAATGCTGGCGTTTTTTTTTGGTTCTGCTAAGACATCGGGATGACCAATCTTCTATAGCTGTGAGGACCTCCGATGCTAAGCCGACTACTCTTGTCCGTTGCTATTCTTTCGTCTGGAGTATCTTACGGTTCGACCTATGTCGCGATGGGCGACTCGATCAGCGTCGGCACCAATGCTGAGCCTGGAGCCTCAGGGTCCGAATATTCATGGGCCGTCGGCGAAAAGCTCCAGCGCAACTTCACATCGGCGCTCGGCCACGACCTCGACAAGCATTTTAATGTGGCGATTCCTGGAGCTTTTTCGAGCCTGCTCCAGTTCCAAGCCGGGGTCGTTGAGTTTGTTCAGGCCAACTACGTCACCATCACCATCGGTGGCAATGATTTTGCGTGGGCTAGGGGTCAGGACGTAGTGCCGAACGTTCGTTCGATTCTGACTCGGCTGTCCGCTCATGACTACGTGCAGCGCATCTTAGTGAGCACCGTGCCGGATTTGGAGCAGATCTTCGAGCTAGGAAAGCCGGACGTCAAGTGCCAGTTGTTTCACGTGTTCGCCCCTTTATTTCTATTGGCTCCCCAGGACTACCGCTTGCGCGTGGCGCAGCAGATTCATGACACCAACGAACAGCTCAAGGCCCTGGCGGCGGAATTTCCGAAGCTGACGGTCGTCGATGCAGCGTCTACTCGTACCTACAAGCGCGACGATATCTCCCAAGTTGATTGCATTCATCCCTCGAAGGTCGGTCAGCAGCAGATCGCTGATGCCTTTATCGAAGCGTTCCGCTCGGCGCAGTAATGGATGTTGCGTCGCGCCAGGTTGGCGCGGCAGCACTTCACTGCTGTTCAGGGCGCATCTGAAGGCCCTGAATAGCAGTGCCAATCGCGCGGCAGGCGGCGGTTCTTTGACGTTGATCATTCGCTGTGGGTCGCGTACCTATGAACGTAGGAGATCCAACAATGACCAAGATGCTAAACCGACTTGTCGGCACGTTTGCGCTATTGTTCACCGTTTGTCCCATTGCAGCCTTGGCTGCTCCGGCGCAGGTGATCATCATCCGCCACGGCGAAAAGCCGCCTCGCGGCAACGAGCTGAATAAGCAAGGGTGGCAACGCGCGCGGGCCTTGGTTGATGTCTTTAAAAGCAATGCCCAGTTTAATAGCTTTGGCCCCGCTGTCGCTATTTACGCACAGAAGCCAAAGGATAGCCAGGGCTCCCTGAGGTCGATCCAGACCGTGACGCCGCTTGCACAGAGTCTTGGTCTGACGATTGACAGTTTTTTCTTACGTGCGCAGCAGCAACAACTAGCAAACGATATTCTGCACGACCATCGCTACGACGGTCGGATGGTGGTGATCTGTTGGGAGCACAATGCCATCCCCCGCATCGTCGAGGCCTTTGGTTACTTAGATGGCCCAAGCAATTGGGACGGCGACGACGTCTACGATCGTGCCTGGGTGCTTAGTTTTAGCGGGGAGGAGGTCGTGTCCTTTGCGGACGTGCCACAGCAAGCTCTCCCTGGCGATAGCACTCGTCAAGGTGTAAAATAACCCCATCGCAAATCTTCATTGCCATGGGGTCCTTCGTGCGCCTTACCTTGTTGCTCTCGCTGCTAAGTGGAGTCGCTGTCATCTCATGTAAGACAACGGCGCAAAGTGGATCGGGTGTGAGCAGTTACGGTGACTCGCGCTATTCGGTCACGCACTACGCGCCAGGCGAGATGCCTGTGGAATGTCAAACACCACCTGGATTTAGCTTTAATGACGGCGTGGCCGTGGTTGAGGGTGATGACTTGATCGACGGCGCTACCTGTCCAGGTTGGTCCAGTGGACTCCCCGACTGTACCAAAACTCTACGCGATAAGAATCTCTGTGGAACGATTATTAAAATCACCTTTCGCGGCACTGTCAAACGGGCTTGGCTCACCGGCATCTGTCCGTGGGACCATCCTAATAACGCGAGTAAGGGTAACTGGAATCCCTGCGGCCGAGGGCGTAAAAACCTCGATCTCATGGACTCCATCTACAGCGCCTTGGGTTTGAGTCATAACTACAGTTGGGGCCCGGACCAGAGCCAATCCCCATGGCAGACCAATCCGCAAGCTGCCTACGTCGATGCGGTCAAGGATGGTCACATCGATGGCGTGGGGCCTATCAAGTAGGTTCATGGTGTCTCTAGGTCAGCGACTATTCTTCATCATCCTCTAGGCTTATGCTTTCCCTTGTGGCCCATGTCGACCAGCGGATCTCCACCGGATAGCCTGTCGACATCAGGCCTTTCTCCGGAGGCAGCGGATGTTGTTTGGTATCCTGGGTGAGGTAGTCATCGTTTGGCACCCGCATCATCATCAAGACCAGGCTCGATACCAAGAGAAAGGCGATCAATAAATACACGTCGGTCGTCGTCAGGTGACTGAACTGCTCTGGTAAGGCGTCGGCCATCGTCAGGCGTTCCCCGCGCAGCGGAGGAATCATGCCATATTGATGTTCACTAGGATCATCATCGGGATCGTCGGCGATTGCCATGATACTTCCCTGGTTTGCTGCGACGGGGTCGAAGTCACCGCCGGTGCCGTTTGGCACAGCCGTGACCAAGTGCTGTGGTGAGCTTTGCGTCACTTGCGGCGAAGCCGGTGGACGCTCGAGGATAAAACGGGCTGGATCGACTGGCTGACCATGGATCAGGATCTCATAGTGGACGTGGGGACCGGTGGTGTGGCCGGTGCTGCCGATCACTGCGATGGCGTCACCACGCCGAACGTGGGTGCCCTTTTTCACCAGGAGTTGTGCGTTATGGGCGTAACGCGTGCTGATGCCAAAGTCGTGATCGATCTTCACGAGCTTGCCGTAGCCGCCAAAATGACTGGCGTAGGTGACGACCCCGTCGGCTGGAGCGTAAACCGGAGTCCCTTCTTCAGCGGCGATGTCTAGGCCATAGTGCATGCTTTCGCCACTGTGAAAGGGCGATTTGCGCACGCCAAATTCCGAGCTGAGCCAGCCCTTCGCCGGTAGCCTTGACGGGATGGCCGCGAGGATTTCTTGGCGGTGGGTCAGGTCCTTGGTGGTAGATCGCAGCGACGACACGAGTTGTTGACCCTGCTGTTTTAAATGAGCCATGCGCGCGACCAGCGCAGGATAAGGCGCGTCGGCGACCTGCGGGCCCTGACGAAGGTGGCGTATCGACGTGTCATCGCTCGCTTCGCGGCCGTGCAGGGCGTAATAGAGACGACCATTTTGCTCGGTGTCGATGGCGGCGGTGTCAACAACACCGCCCAAGGTCGCAAGGGTGACGTCGTCGATGACTTTGCGTTCGTCACGCACCTCCGCTAAGACTTCTTCGACTTCGGCAAGTCGCCCAACCAGGTCTCTGACTTGACCTTTAAGCTGCCGATTCGCGGCGCTGTGCGATGCCGAGCGCATGCCGAAGTGCGTCGCAAGTAAGGCGATGAGGCAAGTGCACAGACCAGCCATGAGGGCGGCAATGTAGGTCTTAAGGCGTGGGGAGAGTCGCAGTTTGTTCATAACGAATAGTCCTCCAATTGTCTGCCGCAGCAGACCGATTAAAAGTCAGCTCGTCGTCCTGGGTTTAAAAGTTGAGAAGAAAATTTCTGGCGCTGAAAGCGTTGCGGTCGAAGGTACTTAGAGGCCGTGGGCCAGGGAGATTTTTAAAGTCGTTGCATGCGGGGTGGATTTTTTTGTGGCTGACGCGCTCTTTGCGCTCTTTGCGCTGTTGCGGGCAGGCCTTTGCCGCTTGGTATAGCTGTGGACTTCGGTTAATATGTACCTAACAAGTCAACATAAACAAAGTGTTACTCGAGAAGTTGAGGAAATCCTCGATTCTGCCGATAGGCATAGGGTGTCTGAGAAACGAGGTTGGCGTGGCTATGTATCGACAGAAGGCGTCCCATCCCCTGGGGCGTCACCAAAGTGGGGCTAAATTCTGGAAAAAGCGTAAGCGGCGCAGTAAAAACGGTGCTCGAGTCCTCTCGCCCCGCTACCTGATGACCCTGAGTCTGCTGCTGTTTCACTGGCTCAAAGGGGTGAAGTCGACGCTGCAAAAGCGGGCGACATCTCCACTGCCTGCAGAGCTCCGCGGTGAGCCAGTGTTTGTTGACGCTAGCTTTATCCCAGGCAAGCGCGGCGAGCGTGGGGTCTGCGGTATCGGCGTATGGATGCCGCGGCGACGTTTGGCGATCGCGATTCGCTCGACTGCAGACACCAGTATGGAGGCGGAGGTGCTGGCGATGCTGACCGGTGCACTCACCGCCAGTTTAGTCGGTGCGATGCGGCCAGCGGTGCGGTCTGACTGCCAGCCTGCGGTTGCGGCGGCGGCAAAGCTACTGCGACGCGGTAAAGGCCTGATGGGGCAGCTGCGTCAACTCCTGGCGTCGGCGACGGGTAATCGTGCCTATGCGCACCTCTATGGTGTCATGTCGGCGGCTGATGGCTCGGTGGCCTGGGAACCGCGCGAGACGAATCGCGCAGCTGACTTAGCTTCGAACATCGCGTCGCGGGCTGGGACCATGGGGATTCGTTTAGCGACGGGCAAGCCGCGTCTAGATGCGCTGGGAGATGTCTTGTCGATGTCGATCAATCGGCGGCGTGACTTTGGCCATGGTGGTAAGTTTAGGTTGCGGTCCGGGACGACGGCAGCGTGTTTGGATACGGGTCTACAGCGGGATTCGAGTGTGCATGAGACGACGGAGTTGTTGACGGCGATATTGGCGGAGATTGCCTAGGGGTAGGTCCTATGGCCCTCGCGGCTGGGTGGCCTCATGACCGCAGCGTCCGGTGAATATCCTGTCGCAAGAGCCGCAGCAGCGGTAAACAGGCCGCTACGAGTGTCGCAGCAATTGCCGCTGCCCACACCGGCGCGCTACTGAGTAGAGGCAGGTCGAGTCCGACCTCGGTCGGCGCCCAGCTCTGCGCCAGATGGCGTAGCCAGGGAAAGCTCGCGCCGTCCAAGGCCGCGCCACATAAAGTCGCCGTCGTGCCAAGCAAAAGTCCTTCGAGCAGAAGCCACAGCGCGACTTCTCTGCGGCCGTAGCCAATCGCTCTTAGAACCGCTAGTTGTCCGCGCATGGCATCGAAGCGAGTGAGCATCATGCCGGCCACCGCCAAAGCGCCTAGGGTGAGAATCATCGTCGTGATGACGAGCCCCATGCGTTGGCCCTGGCCGAGAAGGCGCTGCAGCTTGGCAACGGCTGGTTTGACCTCGATCATCTGCGCAACCGTGGCCTGGTTGATCAGGTCTTTGAGCGTGGCGCAGTTGCCATGTAAGCAGTTGGCGAGGAGGTAATGGGTGATGTGCTGCTTCCATGCGGAATGCAGCTCGCTGGTAGGAAGTCCGGCCAGGACTTCGGTCGCTAGTTTCAGATCCGCCACCAGGACTTGGTCCCAAAACGAGCCGGTGGCTTTGGTGATGCCGACGACCCGTAGCGACACCTTTGCTAGCGCGGCGTTGCTGCTGCTCCTCCGGCTCACCCAGGGATCGATGCTGATGTGGTCGCCAAGGTGTAGGCCTTCCGTCTGCGCCAGCGCTTCGCTGAGACTCACCTCGGTCGTGGTGGTCGGAGCTCTGCCGCTGATGAACTCGGGGCTTGGTTCGGGAGCCGGGCGTTGCCAAAAACTCGCGTCGCTAGCGATGACTCGCCGGCCGTGAAAGCGACCAAAGACCGTGATCGGAATGAGGCTGGTGAGAAACTGCGGTTGGGTTGCGTTAGGAGGCGAAAGTCCGGCAACGGCATTGGCGCGGATGGTGTTATACAGGTTTAGGGTGATGGGCTCCGGGACGACCTCGCCGTCGCCGTTGAGGGCGCCAAGCAGCAGATCTAGCTCCCCGGCTTTGGCGCCGACCACCGCGTCGAAGCTGCGGTCAAGGGAGGAGTAGCGTTGCTCGGAGGCGCGGTACAAGCGTAGTAAGGCGCCTCCGGCGGCGACCGGGAAGGCGATCGCGAGCAACGCAATCGTCGTCGCGGTACGCCGTCTGGCCAGACTCAACAAGGCTAAACGAAGGGGTGTCATCGCTTGAAGACCTCGTTGATCGAGACGATGCGCTGAAACCTCGCGCGGATGCGTTGATCATGGCTAACCATAACCAAAGTTGCTCCTTTCGCTGCGACGTCCAATGCGTCCATCAGCAGCTCAACGTTGGCCTCGTCTAAACTGGAGGTCGGTTCGTCCGCGAGGATCACCTTGGGCTTTGCCACCAGCATCCTTGCGGCGGCGATGCGCTGCTGCTGGCCTAGGCTGAGGCTGGCGGTAGAATCTGCGGAATAGGGTTCCATGTCGACCTGGGCCAGGGCAACAAGAGCAGCATGGCGGCTGAGTGCGGTGCGGCCACCTGCGAGCAGGACATTTTCGACAGCGGTCAGGTGGTCGAGGAGATTGAGCGATTGAAAGATGATGCCGAAGTCGCGGCGGCGCAGTTGGCTGCGCTGGCGCTCACTGAGGTGGCGTAGGTTGCTAGGTCCGACCCAGACTTCGCCGCAGTCTGGCACGATGAGGCCGGCAAGCAGGTGGAGTAGGGTGGTTTTACCTTGACCGCTGGGGCCATGGATTAAGACGCGTTCGCCGGCGCCGATCTGGAAGTCAGCAACGCTGAGGCACAAGGTTTTGCCAAGGGTGATGCGGATGTCCTTAAGGCGCAAGGAGGGAGGCCCGAGATTGGATGAGCGTTTCGATGCCGTGGGCTTAGCTGCCGCGGTGGCGTCAAGCATGAGGGCCTCGTGTCGTGTAAACAATGGGGGGCGATGGTCGATGCAGACCAAATTGTAACGTTATTGTGGTGTCCACCGCAAAGTTAGAGGCGATGGCTGTAGCCGACTCCCAGTGAGCGTCCAGCGCTTGGGCCGTTGAGCGCTCGGTACCACGAGGTCGACTGGACGCGGTTCTGCTCAGGCGCACGACCAAGGTCACTCATCACCTGCACATCCATCGACCAATCAGGCGCTGCGCGGTAGCACACCCGCAATGCGCCATGGGCTGGTTCGGCTGAAGCTCCGGCGGCGTGGTGCTCAGGGTATCGCAGTAGCCCCTCTAGCTCCCATTCGGGCCAGCTCGCTGCGGCACTTAAAGCATAGGTCCAGCGCTGATGGCGAAGGCCTGCAGTGAATCGCGGCGCTCGTCGTGCTTCGCCGCCGAAGGCAAGGGTTGGCGTGATCCACCAGCGGCCGTGAAGGAGTGCGGCGGATGCATGCTCACTGAGCTGCAGTTGCCACATGGCGGCGCCGATTTCGTAGCGTTCGTCTTTGACAACGATGGCTTGGCTGCTCAATAGGACCTGCTGGGTTCTTGCTGATGCATCTAACCATCGCCCTTGCGCCCAACCTAAGCCGAGGCCGAGCACGATCTTGTCGAGGATTTTGAAGGCGCCGTCACCGCCGAGATCAAGGCTATCATGGCTGCCGACGTGGGCTCTGAGTGCACTATAGAGACTAGGCGATGCCTTGCGGCCAAAGATGAGCCTGGCGTGGTTGGTGGCTGTGGCTTGGTCGTCGTCGACTTGGGCGCTGATAGCGGCGCCGTCGAGCCGGTATAGCTGCGCTGGAGTCATCCATAATAAACTGTTTAGGTCGTCGCTATTCGTAACGGCCGAGGCGGTGTGACTTGCAAGGATCAGCAACATCACGCTCATCCAGAGGATCCGCTCCGGCTTTTGCCGGAAGGGCGCCTCCTCACACGCCAAGATAGGCCCCATAAAGCAACGCCAAACGCTCTTTAGTCGCCGCCGGAATCAGCGCCGGAGTCGTCATGATCGCGTGCCTTGCCGCATGAAGAGCTGGACTCGACGACTCGTGCGGCAAGCTGGCGGCGACCGACTTAACGATCGCATTGGCCAGTGCAGCATTGGCTTTGAGT
>JAPLFX010000231.1 GCA_026390445.1 Pseudomonadota bacterium | reverse complement strand
TCGACTTTTTCTTTTAGAAAACCATTTAGAAAACTACGCATGGAACATCCAATCATGAACAACATCAGGTAAAGCGACAAAGTCGGATCTACCACTGCAATCCCTCTGCCACTTCGATCGTTACGGCTAGTGGACCAAATGTATTAGCATTTATCTGACCCTGCCGACGATATCGATCGTCCAAGCTTTTGACGCATCCGACCCAGGTGCCTAGACCTTGGCTACAAGCACCACCACGCGTCGAAACATAAAAAGAAGATTTGGCATCCAAGTTGCAGAAGAGTCTAGCAAGCGTCTCGGACAGAGGCGCGAGCGATTCCTGCTGAGTTTCTAATGGAGTGGATAACATGCTGAAGCCGACGAAAAAACACAATGAAAATGGCCATGGCGGCAAAGCCACCCCGGGGCTGCGCCCGCAATACGCCGCAGCGCTGACGCTGTCGATGCTTTTGACAGATGTTGGTTTAGCCAATGTCGTCGGCGCCGACACGCAAAACTTCAATGCCACCACCTCCGGCCTGGACTTCGTCACCGTCGAATCAGCCCAGACCTTGGATCCCGGCGTCGTCAACTTCGGACTATTCCTCAATGATGCAGTGAACTCGCTGCCCTATTTCGCCAATGACCCACAAAAGCGAACGGCCTACACGGACTCTGTCCTTGGTGCAGACTTGAACGTCGGCGTTGGTCTATTGCCCGGATTTGACATCGGCATCAGCGCGCCTCAAGTCCTCCAGCAGGATTCAGAAAAGGGCGGCTATCACGGCCAATACAATGCAACGGGCAACACCGAAGCGCGTCTCAATGCCAAGGTTCAATTCTACGGCACGCGCGACTACGGCCTTGCCCTAATGCTTTCGGAAAGCATTAACCGCATCAACAATAATCCCTATGCTGGTAAGAACGCCGGGCCGACGACCAACCTGCAGCTGGCCGGCGACACGACGATCAAAAACTTCAAACTTGGTCTTAACGTCGGCTACCGTTGGCGCCTACGCGGCCATCAAGATGATCCGACCGTGCCAGTGGGCCCACTCCCAGACCAATATATCGCCTCGGGAGCCATCAGCTACCTGCTCACGTCGATTGACACGAAGGCCATCTTTGAGGTCTTCGGTAGCTTGCCAAACCACAGCGTGACCGATGCTTCAGATCGCCAGGCCTCATCGGCTGAAGCCCTACTTGGCCTCAAACACGATTTCACCACCAGGCTCGCGGGACACGTCGGCGGCGGTACGCAAATCGTCAAAGGCATTAGCTCACCCGACTGGCGCGTCTACACCGGACTGAACTACACCCTGGGCGGCTATACCAAGGCCAAAGCAGAAAAGATTGAAACCGTCACGCAACCTCAAGCCGTAAAAGCTGACCCGTTTGCCGGTCCACCGAAACCAACGGAAAAGATCGTCGTTCATGACGTGCTGTTTGAGTATGACTCGGACACCTTGATCCTCGGTGCGACCGACGAAGTCATGGCAAAACTCGTCGCCTATTTGAACACCAAGCCTAGCTTCACCCGTCTCATCATCGAAGGTCACACCGATTCCATCGGTTCGGATCCTTACAACATGGATCTCAGCCTGCGCCGCGCCAACACCATCAAGCGCTGGTTGGTCAGCCACTACCATCTACCAGCCGGTAAAATCATCACCATTGGCCGCGGCAAGCATCGCCCGATCGCTGACAACGGCAACTACCAAGGTCGCCAGCTCAATCGCCGAGTGGAGTTCACGATTTACCGCGACATGGCCAAGGCAAAACCAAGCACCGCTCCTATCGCTGCCGCAGCGCCAGCAAAATCAAGCAAAACACCCGTCGCTGCTGCCGCGCCAGCAAAACCAAGCAACGTACCTGCCGCTGTCACGGCGCAGGCTAAGCCAGTGACCCAGGCCAAGACCAAGTAATAACCCGTAAGCGAAGTTACTAGCTTACAAAGACCGACTCGACTTTCTTCTCTTCCGTCATTTCCCAGCTGTCCAAGGAGTTTTTGTGTTCAAGTACCAATGGCCTCACACTACCCTCGCCGTGACCCTGCTGAGCGTCCAGCTGCTTGCCAACTGCTCACCTGCGTCCTACGAAATCCTTCGGCCGAAGGCCCGCGCCAACGTCGATAAACCACAAAATATCGCACCCGAGCCGACCAAAGTGCCCGCTGGCCAAATGCCGACAGCGCGCGTCGAAACCATCGTCAACGGTGAGTCGGTGACCAACGTCCACATCAACGTGCCAACGACCATCCGGCCCACAGCCGACACCCTATCGCCAAGCTTCGTCGGCAAAAGCTCCTGCGTTAATCCGGGGATCGACCGGGCCGGATACGACATCGGTGGCTTGTCGCAGCCATCGGTCAGCCGCAGTAACGGTTGCGAAGCCCTGGAAACGCCGTACACATTCACACAACCAGGCGACTACCTGATCACCATGATCGTCACCGACCAACTGAACCAAACCGCAACCGCCAGCATGACCCTCACCGTCATCGATGACACCAGCAGTACCTGCGGCTTTACCATCACGGTCGTGCCGATGCTGACGCAAAAGAACCAGGACGTTGCCTTCAATGGCTTTTGCGATATGACGCCAAGTCACTCCATCAGCTGGGACTTCGGCGACGGCGGTAACAGCAAAGGCAACCAGGCCAGCCATGCCTATGACAAGGTTGGGGCCTTCGCCGTCAACGCATCCTGCGCCGCAGATGATGGCAGCTTGGTGAAAAAGGCCTCGGCCACCGTGTCCGTGACCGAGGACGCGAACAAGACGAGCATCACCATCCTGACGCCTAAGTGTACACCTCCTCCGCTACCGCCGGTGAAGCCAGCTTGTGATCCAGGGCAAGGCCCGAACCATTGCACCTCGCAAACACCGGTTCAGCACTAAAGATTTCGGGCCCACTCCTCGTGATTATTATGAATGGATCCTTACGGCGCCCCAGCGGCGCTGTAAGGATCTGTTATTTCAACTATATCAGAACATATAGAGACTTAAATCAGCGCCGCTTGCGGACGACCAAGGTGAGCCGCGGCAGTGTCCGTCGATCCTTTTTCGGTAGCATTCCTGCAAGAGTTTGTTAAGTTACCGAGCTATAGGGAATTTTCGTACAGGCATAAACCAATTTAGAGGTTGAACGTCCTATGGCTCGTCACTCCTTGCTCAACGCCTCGCTCGTCGCACTTACCTGCGCTGCCGGTCTGCCCGTCCAAGCAGCAACCACCCTGAAGACAGATCAGGACAAGGTCAGCTACATGATCGGCTACCAAATCGGCTCGAACTTCAAACGTGACGGCTTGGAAGTAGACCTTAGCGTCCTGTCCAATGGCCTTAAAGAAGCTCTAGCCGGCGAGAAGTCGCCGCTTTCCGCCGAAGAGTCGCAAAAGCTCATGGCGACCTTGCAGAAGAATCTGCAGACTAAGGCTGAAGCCAAGCGTAAAGCCGATGGCGATAAAAATGCCGCTGAAGGCAAGGCTTTCCTCGCCGAAAACGCAAAAAAAGCAGGCGTCAAGACGCTACCAAGCGGTCTGCAGTACAAGGTGATTACGGAAGGCAAAGGCGACTCGCCGAAAGCCACCGACACCGTCAGCACCAACTACAAAGGTACGCTGATCAACGGCACTGAGTTCGACAGCTCCTACAAGCGCGGCCAACCAGCTAAGTTTCCCGTCAACGGCGTGATCAAAGGCTGGACTGAAGCACTGCAACTCATGAAGCCAGGCGCCAAATGGGCCCTCGTCGTTCCTGCTGATCTCGCCTACGGCGATCGCGGTGCCGGCGATGCCATCGGCCCCAACGCGACTCTGCAATTCGAAGTCGAATTGATCAGCGTAGAAAAAGCAAAAACCGCAGAAGCTGCACCTGCCCCAGCCCCAGCAAAGAAGTAAGCACGGATGAGCGAAACCTCGCTCCGCCTCATTGCGACCTGTCCGGAAGAGACCAAAGATGTGCTGATCGCCGAGCTACAACAGCTCGGCGTCAGCAACATAGAACCAGCCTACCGGGCGGTTCACTTTCGTGCTACCGAAGAGCAATTTTACGCGGCCCACCTTTGTCTTCGTACTGCTAGTCGAATCCTTCGCGTCATCAAAGAGGTCGCAGCGCAGACACCTGAGATGCTCTACACCCAGGCCAGACGGATTCCCTGGCAGGACTATTTTGGCCCAGAACGCACCTTCCTCGTCGAAGGCGTCCCCGCCGATCGTGGCGAGGCGTTCATGCGCGCCAATGATATCAGCCAAAAGGTTCGCGAGGGATTGCAGGAGCACTTCCTTCGCATCGGCGACGGCAAGATGCCGAAGGTGGACCTCGAAGAGCCCCGGGTGATCATCGTCGCCTTCGTCGCTGGAGGCCGTTGCACGCTGAGCTTTGACACCTCGGGCAAGTCGCTGCACAAACGCGGCTACCGCCAAGATGGCCACCCTGCACCGATCAAGGAAACTCTCGCCGCAGCGATTCTCCACCTGGCTGGCTACGATGGCACTCAGACCTTCCTGGACCCCATGTGCGGCAGCGGCACGATCGCTATTGAAGCCGCCATGATCGCCATGTCTAAGGCACCGCAAATCCACCGGGCGAAGGGACAATTCCAGTTTGAATGGCTGGCGTTCTTTAATCGCGACCTATGGCGGACCATGCAGGAGCACTACCGCAGCGAAAAGCTCGCGAGTCCGGAGCATCCGGTCGTCGCCTCCGATATCGATGCCAAATACGTCGAGCTGGCCCGTGCCAATGCCTTGCGCGCTCGGGTTGAAAAGCACATGCAATTCGCCGTCGGACGCTTCCAAGACATCGAAGCACCGGGACCTAGTGGTATCTTGGTCGCCAACTTGCCTTATGGTGAACGCCTGGCAAAGGCTGGCGGCATCGATCTTGAAGCCTTCTACAAAGAGATCGGCGATACGCTTAAAAAGAAGTTTACTGGCTGGCGGGCGGCCCTACTGGTCGCTGAAGAATCCCCATACAAGGTGATCGGTCTCAAAACCACCCGGCGCATTCCGCTCAAAAACGGCGGCATCCCATGCAAGCTCCTCATCTATGATCTATATGCGGGAAGCCGCGAAAAAAAGACCACTAGTGCCTAAAATTGCTGAACTTTAGTCCCCCACTCAAGTTTAGGGCCGAAATGACCGATAAGCCTCACTGACGCCTACGTCACGTCGAGGACTTGCCATGGCCAAACGCCCCTTGTGCTACGGACAGCTGCTGTTGGTTTGCTCCTTCGCGCTAAACGCAAGCGGCTGCAAATCGAGCTCATTCTCCGGCGAGGCGGCTAACACCGCCGCTACGTCGCAACATAGCGGCACAGGTGCTGCCGACCAAAGCAAGGCGGCCGCTCCGTGTACTAAGGCTGGATCGACTCAGGCAAAGCTGCTGACACCGACCATTTCCAATGGAGATCAGCAAAATGCCCTCGCCTACGAGATCTTCGTCACCGACTGCAGCGGTGAACGCAAAAGCGTTGACGCCACGACGATCAAATTCGACCTCGACGCTATTTTTTATAATGTCCCTGAAAACCAGCCCCTCAACTACACGGTCACTTCGACCGATGCCCGGACGAGCGGCCAACTACTCCAGGTCCCTAATTCAGATTTGTTTGGAAAGACCGGTTCGGGATTCTTTCATTTTGAAACTGACCAACCCTTTTCACTAGCAACCGCGGCTAGCAGCGTGACGTTGACCATTCAGATGGCAGGCCGCTCGTTTCGTCCATTTCAGGCCGCTAAGACTGAGGACTACGGTCACATGCAGACCTATCTGAGCTTTGGCGATGCGGCCCCAGTAGCGAGCGCAGTGCAGATCCTTGGTAAGTTACCTCCCAAGGGGCCGTAGGGTAGATGCGGAATATCTGCGTCAACCAATTTAATTTATTGATTTATATTGGAAATTTCGCGAATTCCTCAAGGTCTGTCGAAAATGTTCCGATGACAATCAGGACGGACGATCAGGAGGTCTGGGTATGGGACTGCCAGCCAGGTCAGGAGCGGGTCAATGAAGCTCTTCAATACCATCGCAATCATTGCCCTGTCGGCACCGGCCGCTTGCTCGACCAAGGGCGGAGGCCGCAACGACGATGGTAAAACCACACCATCAACCCAGCCGGCAACGACAAACGGCGCCGGCACTGATGCAGCCGGGGGCTGCTTGAATCTGGTCAACGGAAAAGCATCCACCGATTATCCGGCGGTGGTGCGCTTACTGTCCAAACCCAACTCCACCAGCGTTGGCATCTGCACGGGCACCTTCATCAGTCCAACCGCAGTCATCACAGCAGCGCACTGCCTCGATGGCTCGGCAACCGGTGGTCTCTTCTTGAGCGGGGGAACTTCCGTCGCCTTTAACAGCCGCACCATTTCACCGTTTGCCGGTAACGTGCAGTCGCTTAAGGCGTTCACCTACGGTTCCTACGGTGAGACCGGTGATCCAAATGACGCGACTGTCACCGCCAAAGATACGGCGATCGTCATGTTCCCTGCCGGAGCTGCCTCGGCTTATATGTCGATCGGCGGCACATTGCCGCCAGTTGGCACAACGGTCACCTCCATTGGCTACGGCCTTACCACACTCTCCAATGCCGCACCGGATCCAAACTACGACGCGAGTAAACACATCGGCACCACTAAGATCGTCACAGCGCAGGACAACTATAACGTCTTCATTGGCGGCGTCACGGCTATCCAATGGCGGCGATGGCATGACCTCGACTGGTCGCGACGTCTGGTATGTGACCTTCGTTGACATCAATTCAGCGCAGACCAAAAAGCTCATCGCCCTCGCCAATCAAAACGGCGCCGGCATCGCTGCACCAGGGACCGCGCCGACGGCTATCGTTGCAACAAAAACAGCGACAGCTGCTGCGAAGACCTGCGCCGCAAAGTAGCAAACGTGTTAACCGGCGCCAAGGTGGGCGCAATAGAGCGGTGGGTGGATGCGGGCGCTCGCGGCCCAATCTTTCACCGCCACAGTCAGTGGTATAAAACACGTACTTATTGAAGCAGGCCTAGGCTCGCCGTAATTTTCGACTTTTTCATTTAAAGTATTGAATTTTTGCGCCATTTATCCCATCACCAAACAAAACATTGTTCCCCATTGTTACAGATAGTTAAGATCGACCTTAAACAAATCACTAAAGCCGCCAGGAATTTAAGCCGAGCTACGGAGGACAAGATTGTGAACCCCACTTCTTTGGAAGCAGGTCCAAACTTATCCGATGACAGGCAAGTCCATGCATTGGTTTTTTTTAATTCTTCTAATAGCCGCTACGTCCCAGAGCTTTTACTCTGGCGACGCGAGAGCTGCTGATACCTATGATTTTGGCTACGGCGGCAGGTTAGTTCATTCGTCAGGTAAGCCAGTCGATGGACCGGTCTCGTTAAGGGCAACGTTTTTCCATGATGACGCTGGCCGCACACCAATCTTGGCGATCTCTCAAGGCTTAGAAAACGTCGTCCTACAACAGGGTATCTTTCAATTCCGTCTGGCTTTGACACCATCTGACTATGACAAGGTCTTTAACGACGTCGCGCAGCCCGTGTGGATCCAAATCACTGACTTGACCCACAACGCATCAGCTCCTTATCCTCTCCAACAGCTCATGATGACCCCGTATGCTGCCAGGGTACCAACCGACGGGCTGACCATCAGCTTTAACGGTAACGGCAAACTCGCAGTAGGTCCTTCCGGAGCACCAGGAGCCAATCAGTTCATTACAAAAGACGGTAGTGGTCGTTTTGTGTGGGCAGCTCCAACAACCAGCGCTTCCGCATTGCAGGGACAAAACATTAGCCAAACAGCTCCGGCAGCTGGCCAAGTGCTGAAGTACGATGGCAGCCAGTGGTTACCGGCAACGATGTCAGCAGCAAGTGGAGCGCTGACGTCCATCTCAGCCGCAGCGCCTTTGGCGGTAAGTGGATCGGCCACTGAGCCATTGCTGCAGATGACGGTCGCCAGCAGTATCAGCGCAGGCTTTGTTACCTCCTCTGATTGGCTGAGCTTTACCGGCAAACAAGCAGCGCTTGGCTACACTCCGGTCAACAAGGCTGGCGACACGATGACTGGCGGCCTCAATATGGGTGCCAATACCTTGACTAATCTTGCAGCCCCATCCGCTGCGACCGACGCAGCGACCAGAGGCTATGTCGATGCCAACTCTCTGCGTCCAGATGGAACGACGCCACTGTCGGCCAACTGGGCAGTTGGTGGTAAAGACGTCACGGGTCTAGGTAACGTTGGCATCAGCGCCACCAAAACCTTGACTCTCGGTGTGTTTACCAACGCGACTGAAACCGCGCTGACCGGCACTCTTGACTCCTCGGGGGCAACCTCGCCAGACAAGGGCAAAACCTGGTACAACAGCCAAACGAACCAGGTCAAATACTGGGACGGTAGCACAACCCAAAGCCTCGGTATCAGCGGTGGTGGCCTTACCAGCCTGGGTGGGCAGTCGGGTAGTACGCAGACTTTCGCTGTGACGCAGACCGGTAACCAGCCAGCGATCAACTCCGGATCAAACACTCACACGCTGAGTATCCCTTTGGCTTCTGCTGGAGCTAGTGTATCTGCCGGTTTGATCTCAAATGCCGACTACGTCGCCTTTGGCGCAAAACAAGTCGCTGGATCTTACCTGACGGCACTGACTGGCGATCTAAGCGCTGTAGGCCCTGGCTCGTCCGTCGCCACCCTTGCAGCCACGGGCGTTGCTGCTGGCACCTACGCCAAGGTCACTGTCGATGCAAAAGGCCGAGTCACCGCTGCAACGACGCTTACTGCGGCTGATATACCAAATCTTTCGGCGGCCCAAATCACCAGCGGCACTTTGTCCACTTCCGTTGGCGGTACTGGGGTCAATTCAACCGCCACGTTCCCGACGACAGGTGTCATTGTTACCGAAGGTGGAACGGAAACTTTGACCAACAAAACGTTAACTGCACCCGTCATCAACACGATTTCCAACACTGGTACTTTGACGCTTCCGATCAGTACTGACACCTTGGTTGGCCGCGCGACGACCGACACCTTGACCAATAAGACGTTGACTAGCCCCCTCATCACTGCGGCTACGATCAACGGCGCTTCGCAAGTCGGCGGCTCGACAACGATAGCAACGACCGGAACGATCAGCGCTGGTGCAACGACCGTCGCTGGAAATGTCACCATCCAAGGCAACGCGACCAATGCAAACAAACTCGTTTTAAACGACAAGGGCACCACCAACGCTTTGTCACTGAAAGCACCGGACACCCTCGCTGGATCAGTAACCTGGACCTTGCCAGGTACCGACGGTGCAAACGGTCAGGTGCTTTCGACTAATGGCAGCGGCACATTTACCTGGGTCTCTGGCCTTGCTCCGACCGGTTCAGCCGGTGGCGACTTGGTC
>JAPLFX010000048.1 GCA_026390445.1 Pseudomonadota bacterium | reverse complement strand
GATGCCCTCATACGCGGCCCCTACCCTCCTGGCGACGGCAAAAATCCCAGCGCCGTTTACGCCGACGCAGCTGGTCGACACCGTCAAGTCGTTCGGCTCGGATGCCAACATGGGAACGGTCCAGCAGTATCTGCTGGCTCTGCAGGCTAAGAACATCATCTATAAGGTGCGGCGCGGCGCTTACCCGCTCCAGACCAAGGTCTATCGCTATTAATCGAACTCCTTTTCAAAATTAGAGCAAGCCGCTCTGCTCGTAATTTTGGAGAAATTGTCTTTCAAAGAGAAGTCAGAAGGACAAGCTCAACCTTCTCTTGCTGTTTCTATCGCCGCGTGGCTGCGCACCGTCAGTGCGCTAATCTTCGGCAGATGTCCAAGCCCACATGAGGCTTTACCGCAGGGTTTTACGTGCAGCCGCCGATGGCCTTTGCTGTCGACCACGCCGTGCGGCCGCTATCGCGATAGGCATCGACGCAGGTCTGCAGCACTGGCGCGCCATGAGCCTGATCTAGGCAAGAATTGAACGTATTTTGCTGTCCGGCGAGTTGGCCGCTGAAATATTCCCTAGGTGCGCCATGCTCGTCACCCAGGCAAGCAGTTGTTCGCCCTTGATCTTCCAGATCAGCGCGAATTTTTGTTTGCTGCGCGAATGCCCCCCCTTTAGCCGCCAACAAATCGGCTTGAGCAGTGCATTTTTTTGTACGCAAATCCGCGACTTTTGTTGCTAGCTGGGTGCTGTCGATCCAGACAGGGGCAGCAGTCTTAGCCTCGACTTGGCACTGAGCCTCGGTTAGATCGGGAGTCGCCTCGACGCCATTTTTGTGATCATGCCACGGCCTGATTCCACAAGCTGAGCACCACAGTATCAGTAGGGGCAGGGTGAATCTGCAGCATTTCTTCGTCAGTTTAGTCATTTCAATACCTCGCAAATTTCCGCGGTTGCAGCCTAGGGGGCATTTCCGCAAGATTATGGATGGACAGGGTGTAAAGTAGTTCCAGGCGGGAGCTGTATAGTAGTGTGATCTTTACAGCTACTCGTCTCGTACACGTTGTTGACACATTTATCAATGGAGTCTTTAAGGTCGTCAATTTCAGCGAAAGCCGCATCTATGGCCGGTTGGTTAGCCTGGGTGGTCTTAATGAGCTCGTCGATGGTGCCCAATAAGCCGTCGATTTGACTCTTTTTCCCGCCGATAAATTCCTTTTGCGATTTGAGTTCAAGGTCGACCTTATCAAGCACCGAGTGGGAAAAATCAGCATTTAGAATGGCGGCATAGGTCATGGTTTGAAACTCGATGGCACTGGCGGTCGAGGGGGTCGCGGAGGTGACATAGTTAATGGCGCTAGTCGTCAGGCCATCCGTGGTTTTTGCATCGTAGCTCCCACTACCTCCTTGTGCCGCGACTGATACGACGCATTTGTTTTCGGCCGAACTCTGTACTGAATCCATGATCGCCTGAACCGAACCGCTTGCAGATAGTCCTTTGTAGCCAGCCTCCGCTTTGACACTGCGGTCGATCGATTCCTTTTGTTCCTGGGACCTAGTTTCGCAGCGGAGAATCGCAATCACCTCGGCACCCTTTTGCACGCCACTGACGAAACGGTCACCGCATTTGCCAAAAAATTCGCTTGGACGATCCTTGAAGTAGTTGAGCGACTCTGTGGTCACTCGAAAATCCGTCATGCTCTCCGGAGCAAATGTCTTTTTCACGTGGACAAATACGTAGGAATAGGACGATTTGTACATTGAGTTGACCTTGCGCACGTCCTTGTAGTCGATGCTTGAAGAGAACACGTTCGTGGCTTTACCGGAAGCGCCGAAGGCTTGTGACGACGTGACGGCCAGGTTGATCTCTTGCTGCGAGGAAATAGTGTCTACGTAGATCGACAGTTCCTCTCCGGTTGAGTTGCCGATTGAGGTAAGAGCGGGCCGTTCGACACAATAAGATTTGTCACCCGATGCGGAGGTGCCACCCAAGGAGTTGTAGCCCTGGCCGAGGCGGACTGATTGGTTTGCTGCTTCAACCGGACTTGACAAGGATGCCGAATTGGCTCCCGAATTTCTGCAAGCAAAATTCGGACTTAAGATAAGTAAACAGAAAAGAAAACGCTTGCCGCTCTTCATGGAAGCTCCTTTCAGAGGATAATGTTAACTTACGAGGGACAATTGGCGATGATCTTCGCAACGTTGAGCTGATCATTCATGAACTTTTCGTAGGTATCAAGACATAGCTGGCCTTGCTGTGGAGCAACGGCATTTTGCAAGCAGGTGTTGAAGGTGTTGTAAGCGCCATCGATTTGACCGAGAAAGTAGCCTCGGGCAGCCGCGACGCCGCTGACGCAGCTGTTCGCGTTGGCTAGCGCCGTATGATCGACTTTGGATTTTGCCGCCGCATCGTCTAGTTCTATTTTCGCCTGGAGCAGGTCGGCCGCCTGTTGGTTATTTTGGTCCCTAAGTTCCTTAATTTTTTGTTGGGCTAGGTTGTGATCGCCAATCAGGGCGCCTACGGCCGCACCAACAACGCCGCCAAGGACCGCTCCGACAACCGCGCCGGCACTTGGGTTGGGGATTACGTTGCGAATGTGGCAGTCGAAGAGGCATTCATCTTTGATGCCGATGGTGCTCACATCGACGCTGTCGTCGGTTAACTTTGCGGTATCAAAAGCGGCATTTCGGTCCAACGAGGCTTGATATCCTAGGTGAATCCCGACGACTTTGCCTTGTTGCAGGATTGCCCCGCCCGAGAATCCGGGAATGCTATCGCAGGAGTGGGTGAATACGCCAGCACCATCGATGTGCTTCTCCGCTTGGCATCCGTCCTGACTGTAGAGGGCCCTTTTGTCGAAATCATATCCGACGATGCTGATGGTGCCGTTGCCGATCGAACCAAGAGCTAATGTATCAGTAAATGAGGCGTCTACCACGAGGACGAGGTAGTCCTTCTTGGTGTCGATCGTCTTAACGCTCGTGACGTTATATGATGATCCGTCCACGGTTTGGAATTTGGCGTTGATTTGCCCACCGTCGGAGCTCTTGCCACGGCAGTGCGCCGCGGTGGTAATCTCGCTGGCACCAGTGATGAATGCGGTGCATTTGCTGCCATCTGCAGTGGTCAAGTAACCGACTGTGTCCTGCAGATGTTTATCCGAAGTCGCCTGCAATTGGCTGGTGGGGCCTAGGATGCTTTTGGCCAGGGATGCCCCGTTTGCCGAATGACAAGCATGAACGGCCAATGTGAGAATCAACGAGGATACCTTCGCACATTTTGAACTAATTACCATGATATATCTCCAATGCTACTGGTTGCTGCCAAAGGTCATCTTCGGCTTTTTTATTTGTTTAGTTCGAGGTGGATGCGGTGCAGTCACTCTGGAGGAGCCACTGCTCTAAATCGCCGCTCAGGTCTGGGGGGGATGATATCTGGCTGAGCAGACATTCATAGACGGCGGTTCGTTCGCCTGTCGATAGCTCCACGTTTGGTGGCATTGTCCGGTCCTCTAGAACTGCGCGCTTTATGAGGCTCTCGTTTGGAGGAATCGCGCCAGCATATGTGGCTTGAAAATGTAGATAAGATTGGGCGTTGCCGTTGTGGCATGTATCGCACTGCATCGCTTGCCTGACGCGAAGCGCACTGCTCGCATCTGGGATGCGAGAATTGACACAAAGATCCACCGATTTGGCCGTTGTACCCGACATTCGTAATGTGCCCACGGACGGGCCAAAGTCCGCTTGGTCTAGGCTGTAAACATTAGCGCTACTATAAGACTTAATCAGATTGTTGACCTCTTCGAGGTGATTTCTGCTGATATCCGACCTGACGGATCCAATCTCGGGCTTGACCGTCAACAACGGGGATTGATGACAGGAGTAACAGGCTTCGCTGGTCTTGACGCTTTCTAGGCGGGTTGAAATGAGCGTGTGTTGCTGGTTGCGGACACGCCACAAGTCGGCATAGTAGGCCATATTTGCCGTTGGAGATTGGGTATGGTTTGAATCCGACTTCTCGACGACGATCTCGGAGATGCTCTCGGATAGGACGGCATCCACGCGGTCTCGGACGCCAAATTGAATGAATTTATCTGTTAGATCGGACGGTACGTAAACAAATAGACGGCCACGAGCTTGACTATCGTCGACGGTTGGCAGGTTACGTGATTTGAAGTAAAAGACCCGCCAGCTTGGATTCACGGAGCGCAGTCTGGTTTCGATGCTTTCGATGTTGTCGGAATCGGTCTTATCGATCAAATCCAGAAACTCCTGAGATCCAAGAGGATCGGGCAAAGTTAGATAGCCCTTCTTCTTTAGTGTTGCGATGTAGCCGGCATCGTCTAGATCCAAACCGAGCTTGTGGTCGGGCTGCTTTGATAGCCAATACCGCTTGGTAAAGCGCTTCAGATTGTCATAACAGCGTGCACGGATGCCCAAGCCTTCTAGCTGAGGTGAGTATTTCCGTAATGTTTCGTACATGTAGCTGGCATTGCTCTGATACGAAGCCAGCGCGAGCCGCTTTAGCTCGCGCAAACGCCAGTCATTCCATGACTGCTCCGTACCAAACGCGATCTGATTGGAGCTGTCCGAGTCTGTACTCTTCGCCTCTTGATGATGAAGGCCCACCTTGCGAAGTATGCCCGTCGTAGCTTTCTCGGATGCGTGACAACCATGGGACGTCGCGAGGAAGATCGCTAAGACGCCGAGATGTAGTATGTTGTTTTGCGATCCGCTCATGGCTACTCTTTTGATGATCAACGTTTGTAGAATCATCAAATGCAAAGCAAAGAGTATGCCAACTCGAGCGCCTGTAGGTCCGCGCTAATTAGACTGAACTTTTTGGCGATTAGATCAATCTACGTGAAGGTTCATGGACGCGGCTGGTTGGCTCATGGTCCAAGTGGCTCGATTTTAGGCTGGATTCTGCAGCCAACCTATAGCTCGTTACTGAGCGCGTGCGGTACCTCCAACTGACATATCGCAAGAGGCATGCCAATTTAGAGGAGCATTGCAGCTGAAAATGTGGTGAGAGTGCAAACTTAAGCAAAGTGTCTCAGTCGAAAATTCTGTAGTGGTGCCGGCAGCGAGGTTGCTGGCTTTGAACAGCGCATTTCTCTGTGCTGCCGTCGTGACAGCTGTCGGCGTCGCCTAATGCCTGAGTCAGTCCACTTTTTTCCAAGGGTATCGACATCCTCGTCTTTACGCTTGAGTCGCACCGGTTCGAGAGTCCAGATGGCTTCAACCTATACTTGCGCCAAACTGCGTGACACAGATCCTAATCGAGACGGCATTGGGCATGAAACGCAACAACTCGGTTGTGTGGAACTCATCGGTCAGCGTGTCCAGATGCGATCTTGGCACTAATCCTGCTTATACCGAAACAGTGCTGCTAGTAGACGCTCGTAACTATCTATTTCTTCGAGCCCTCCTACTGCAATGCGACCCGACTGGACTGAATTCGGACCACCCCCGGTATACTTTTGCGCACCTCGGAAGGACGAAACATGAAGAGCTCGAGACTAATCGCATTCTTTGCGGGTGCCGCTCTGGTTGGCTGCGGAGGGTCTCGATCATCGGGACTAAAAGATATCGCCGTAGGAAAATTCGTCAGCGGCGTGCCGGTTACTATCACGATTGGAGCTAGCGAAGCGAGCGAGCTCAATAAGGTGGCGGCAAGCGAGTTTGCGGGGATTGAGTATCAATTAGCGCAGTTAAATATCGAAGCAGATGAACATAAAATTGACCCGGACCAGTTCTGGTCGATTAATCGAACTCCGGGAGAAAAGAGCCTGCCAGCCTATGCGGCGACCGAACTGATTGATTCCGATGTGGGTTCATTCTTCGGACCTATCATTTCGTTTCCTTTAATCAATGACAGCACTGGCTCTTTTATCCCAAGCGCCCAGTTTAAAATTATTGATTCGGTTTCATTGCAGTCACTAAGCAATAGAATAAAAATTGACGCGCAGATTGTGTTTTCAACTAGTAGGAACAGCGCACCAACGAGGTTTGGAGTTGAAACTGAAGTAACTCTTATCCCATTTTGTTCAAGTCAGACAGCCGCAATCGGCAAGAGTGCAGATATTCCCAATCGTGGCGACAATTACTTGCATGGAATCCCTTCACTACACTCACTAGAAGTCGGGCGCATTGGTCAAAAGATCCGTCTTTCGCGTTTTGGACACTGGGCAACAAACACAGTAGGATTTCAGACTGAATTTTTCGACCCCAAGGAATGCAAAACAGACTTGAAGATACTTTTTTATTTGAACGTCGAATCGCAAAAATTCGCATTTCACGGCCTAACATACACGCTGTTGACCGAGCAGCCATGAGATCTAGGACAAACACTCATTAACTCTGCTTCAAACAATGCACTTGTTGAATATCATAAATAGATGAGGGTGAAATGACTCGAATATCGTCAGAACATACGACCGTATTGCCCCTAGTCGTGGCAATCCTATTGACATTTTTTTGCGCCCAGCCCGCCCAAGCTGCGGTCAACCTTTTCGACGCACAGCAAGCGTGCACCGCCGCTCACGGAGGTGCCTACTATTGGCTTTGCAAATCTCAGACTACCGAAATATCCACGTCGACTGTTAGCCCCACGCCTGATTCCTTCGTCCAAGCCAGCAACTTCGTAACAAAGATAACCTATAGCTCAACCTGCGATTCATCCCAGTCCATTTCGGCCGTGGTGCATCGCGGCGATGAACCGCCGGTGAATATCCTGATCGACCATGATCACCTGATTGCATCCTTGGGTACCTTCAATACTCCATATCACGGCGCGACGATAAGCGTGACCATTGTGGCTAGTTCGCCAGCTACGATGGTTAAGCCAGGTTGCAGTGTTGATGTTCTCAGCATTGTGACGGTGCCCCTGACTCAGCCTCTGGAGTGGTATTTGTCAAAACTGAGGGCGGCAGCAGGTGCAGCGACCCAGCTCAGAAAGGGCCTGAGTGACGCGGCGGAACTTCCGGCAAAATGGTCCTATCTCCAGCAGGTTCCGGCCGTTCTAAATAGCCAGGTGGCAACGCTGGCCAACGACATCACCCTGCTGCAGGGTGAGATGGATGACCTCGCGGCGCGAGAAAGTAAGGGTGAGGCGCTTACTAGAGACGAAGCGAGCCGGCTTAGCATGCTGGGTGGTAGCAATGGCGCTATTGCCTTGGAGAAGGCGCAAATCATTACGCTCACTGCAGTTGCTTCTCAGGTGGCATCAGCGCTGTCAATAGCGTCGTCGTGCGACGGGTCTGGGTCGGCACAGTGTCTCACGGCCTTGAATGCTGTGAGTACGATCATCGACCAAGGGCTTGCCGACACTAAAGCCCACCTGGCCGACTTAGGTAACTTTATCCACGCGGAAATCGCGAGGATTAGCGCTAGTGATGTCGGCGCCGTCGCAGCCCTTAAGGCCTTCGAGACGCGCGTGCTGCAGGCAGACTAGGCCTATCGCAATATGGAAACACGAGGACACGTCATGTTTGGCAATCGCAACTATATTTTTCTGGCAGCTATACTTACTGCGGTGGTCTCGGCGCGGGCTAGCGCCAATGCCCTAACCGATAAGCAGGCAGAGATGCGTAGCGCCGCTCAGCTGTCAACGACCTTGCAAGGGCAAATCGCTTTAGCAAAGTCGCAAACAGTCGAAGCGAAGACGGTCGACCAGACGATCCAGGCATTTTCCGCGTACCACCGAGCGTTTATCTTTGATTTTAATGAGGCACTGGCGATTTATCGCGGAATGGCTGCAGAGCTAGTGAATGATCGCGCCCTGGACCAAGCGGAGCTAGATCAAGCGGCCCTGGAGTTTTCATCGGCGTATAGAAAGGCTTTGGATCACAGTACGAGCGCAAAAGATGCGACATCTCTGGCGAGGACAATCCAGAACCATTTCGCCAATCTTGCGGTTTGTGCTCCGGCGGCAAGAGGCGACCTGAAGATTCGTAGAATGGCAGCTTTTGTCAGCACATCCATGAGGGATGCGTCTCGGTTTTATCGCTATCAGGTCAGCAACTTTAATCCGCCCATGTATTTGACTCAGATCAAGGATCTCGCGGTTTCAGCCGCTAACACCTTTGATTCTTATGCCGCGATCGCAACACAGAATGTGAATGCCCTACCGCGGGCTGGCGGACCTGCCAGTATATGTAAGAAACCAGCGATTCTGTTCACCCTTGCCGGTGCAAAATCGATCATTGCTGAGATGGCAGCAGATGATGCGCGTCTCAAATCACTGGATGTCGCAGGAATCATAGCTGAAGTGGCTAAGGCTGAACAAGCCGCTGCCAACGTCACGGCCGTCAGGCGCTTTCTCCTGGGCCTGGATACCACCTTCCAGGCACGGGTTGCAGCAGGTAACATCTCATCAGCCTACCAAATCTATCAGAGCGCACAAAACTCGATTCAGCTTGCCATCCATCAGGTCAATACGAATCCGATCTTTACGCAGACAGACCGGGATGCACTGCTTAAATCAGCCGGCGATACCTGGTCAGATATTCAGTCGACAGCCCAGGCCAGCCTAGGCTCGCTGCCTGCTTTGAAGAGCGCTCTGCTAACTCGGGCAAGCAATCTATACAACAAGGTCAATGCCGATAATCTTACGTACCCTTTTGCCAAGTCCTCCGGGTGGGCTGATTTCAAGAATCGCTTTCAAAGCGCATTAAAGATCAATCTCCAACAGCCGTTCACTCTCCCCGACCTGAATGCCGAGAGTGACATCTTAGCCTTCGACCAGCAGTTGTCGACTTTTGCGAATGAACTTCAGCAATTTGAGGCCATGCCATGAATCCATATCGGCTCTTTGTCTACCGATTTTCCCTAGCATTCGTACTATCCGTGGTCCTTGGCATCACTGCTGTACCGAACGCATTTGCTGGCTTGATTCAAGACGCCGGGGGCGCCGTGTCCCGAGGTACGCAGGCCGTCGGAGAGGCTGCCGCGCATGCCGGGCAGGTCGCAAATGGTGCTGTATCCCAAGCCGGACAAGCTGTCGGTGACGCCGCCTCGCATGCTGCGCAGGTCGTTACCAGCGCTGCGCCCCAACTGGTGAAGGACGCCGCGGGGAATGTTCTGAATACTGTAAAAGATGCCGAAGGTACTTTAGTGACAACTGCCACCAATGCATCTGGAATCGTGGTGAAGACGACGACCGTTGTTGGGGGAATCACAACCATTCTCGAGCCCAATGCGGCCGGCCATGCGATCAGGACCGTGATTGACGCGAGAAATTATGCGACCGTCAGCATGGTAGATCAGGCTGGTCATATTTTGTTGCCTTTGGTTGTCGGGGCTGGACCATCAGTCATTACTTCGATTGATAGTCAGGCTCAGAATATGTGGACATACACCGTAGACAGCGCTGGCCACGTGATCAACACCAGTAGTCTCCCGTATGGACAGTGGTTAAGTCAGGTGCGCGCCGGAGTAGCCGAGGGTCTAGTCACGGTAAGCGCAGGCTTAGGCAGCGCCATTGCTAACGTAGGCTACGCTCTCAAGAGCTTCGACACGATCGTCGTGGCGATCGGTGACGGCTTAGTCGAGGCTATCATTCAAACTGGCGAGACCGCCTTTGATGCAGCGCAGCGGGCACTCTATCAGGCTACTGATTTAAGCAAAGGTGACTGGGCGAGCTTTAAGGGCGTGACAATTAGCTTGGTACAGGTCACCGCCCAGAACGCGTCCTTAGGTACAGTGCTAAAGCAAGCCGAGGCGACTTTAGCGGACGCACCAAAAGTTCATACGCCAGCCTATCTCGACGCATTTGCGACAAAGATTGCAGCCACAATCTCTCCGCAAAATATTTTGCGCTCTGGAGACATCATAGTCTCTATTCCGGCTTTGAAGATCCCCACCTCCACACAGGTATTTGGCAGTGATGCACCTGGGGATTGGATTGAGCAGTTAACGAAAGCCGGGAAGGCTGTAGTTGCGGATGCGGGTTCTAGTATTGATATGAAAGAAGTACGAGGTGACCTCAGCGACGTCTGGACGAAAATCGCTAGTGGGGCGCAGGCCGGCGACAAAGGATACATCAATCACCTCCTAAATAAAATCATGGATAGCAGCAGCGGTCCTGGAATGACTTCGTTCTTTAAGGACGTCGGCAACCTTATCAACAAGGGGTGGACTGGACTCGGTGATTGGGGTCGTAACCATGGCTGGGTTAGCATTCAACAGTGGATGCACAAGGTCTTCGATAGTCATGGGAATAGCGGTAGTAAGTGCGGCGACGATGATCCTACCTGCATCAAAGCCTTCTACGCCTACAACACCCGCCACCAGGCTTGTGTCAATCACGCAGTAAAGCGGCTTGATACCTACAACCTGGCAATCGATACCGTCGGTATCCGCGCGTGGCCTGACGCACCTCAGGCCGTTACGCTAGCTATGGTTGATGGAGCCATAGAGAGCGTTAAAAAGCAGGTCACGATACTGACGAATGGTATCGACGAGCTCAGGCTCAACTCCTGCGACGATGCGGTCCTCAACGGCCAAGCCTTAACAGCTCCGATGCAGGATGCCCTAACGGATGCCAACGAGTGGCTTCAATGGCTCGACGAGTTGCGTATCCAAACATCGATCCAGAAGTTAAACTGAGGACCATCATGAATAAGCAATTTACACGCAAATTCCCCGGGCAAGCAGGCTTGCTGCTTATTTTGATCAGCCTATTTGGCCTCGGTGGCTTGGGTCGCGCTCTCGCAGAGGACGATTCCAGCAT
>JAPLFX010000080.1 GCA_026390445.1 Pseudomonadota bacterium | reverse complement strand
TGGCCTGAAGGCGAGCAAATATTTCTTTTACCTGTTGAAGGGGACCGAGATTGTCTGTGGTCTCGCTTTAGTGACTGGCTTCTACGTGCCACTCGCACTCGTCGTTCTCGCACCCATTTCGCTCAACATTTTTCTTGTCCACGCCAGTCTTGAGCCCAGCGGTTTGCCGATGGCGATCGGTATTGGCTTGGTCCTTGCCTATCTGGCGTTTGTCTCGCCAAGCTATAGTCCGACCGTTAAGAAGCTGTTCGTGCCGAGGCCCTAAGGATGTTTGGTGGCGCCTATAACGTCGTCCTAAATCATTGGGCGCATAAAGCTCAGAATTTTGGTTGGACCATTGATCAGGCGTCACAACGCAAGCTCAAGTCTCAAATTGACTATCCAGGCATCGCCTGGGGCCAATGGTTCTTTGGCGTGAACCACATACTGAAGGTCTGGCTGCAGCGCCAACCCAGGCAACATCTCGATGCGATAGGTCAGTTCATGAGCCATTTCAAATTCGTTCATCTTCGCTCGTAAATCGCCCGCTGCTTTGACGGGGGTTGGACTGGTTCGTGCCCGGGTCACAGCAACACCCAAGCGATCCTTGCTTCGCTGCGCCACCAGACCAGTGGCGACGATGCCAGCACTGGCGCTGCTGCTTACCGGACTGGCATTGCCAAAGGCCGCTCCATATCGTCCGAAGGCAGCAGTGTGTGAAGTGAGCGACTGTTCGGCCAGGATGTAAAAACCGTGACTTTTAGCTTTGCTTCCATCCTGGCTATTGAGACTCTCCGCTGCTGCTGCACTCGTGGACGCAGCTGCAATCGACTTACTGTAGCTCCAATAGCCGATGGCAAGCTTTTGTACACTTGGTCCCCCTGGATTTGAACTATCGGTGGCGTGATAGGCCATCTCGGCGACCAGTAAAGCGCCGTCGTGGGCGCTCAAGCGAAAGTCGGTATGACTGGGAGACCTTGGGTCGGTGTTTTGCGTATCAAAGGCCGCAGCTTGCAAATAGATGCTAGGAGTTGGTTCAAACTTTAAGCGAACAGAAGGTGCGGGAATCGGAAATATCGACGGTCCATTTGCTCCCGTCGCAGCCAGCTCAGTCCCGACGCCAAAGCCACTATTGAGAAACAGTCCTGATGTTTCGGTCACATAGAATTCGCTATTTAAATCATGCAGACCGAGCAGCAACGATAGCTTGCCCTCGATCAAAACCTGTTGCATCCAAAGTTCGTAAACCTTAGCTATCCTTTCTCCGGTCTCGATATTGTCAGCACCCTGTTCGTCGCCGGCGTGTTCGGATGGATGCCCACCGTGGTTGGCTAGCAGGTAGACAAATGCGCTTGATCCTGGCCATCCGAGGAGCTTGTCACCGTCAAGATTGAACTTTATGTCGAGATTTGCCAGCCTTGTCATCCGCCGGTCAACCCCGCCTGCGACCGTTTGGTTAAGGTCACCTTTAAAGATCACTGACAGGTCAATCCCCAAATCAGCCAGTGCCGCATACACGCCGCCGGCATTTTGGAGCAGGTGCTCGGAGCCGTCTGCTATGGATTCTTCTGCGCCTAGGTCCCGTATGTCCCGTACATCCAAGGCATAGCTGGTGCCGGCTATCACGCAAGTACACGCAATGATAGCGCAGGCTAACGACGCGCCCGGCCCCACTAAATCCGCTTCCGTCATGCCGAATCCCTTCGCAACAAAGTGACTGCTAGAGGGGATCGGCATTTAGCCCAGAAAGCTTAGGGGCGCAGCCTCACAATAGAACAGCAGATTTTAACTTATTCCCAAATGGCGCTCAAGCTTGCCCAGTGGATGCCGATGCGTGGAGCGGTGCGATGGACTGATCCGTGAGGAGTTCCAATAGTGGTGACTATCCGAGAGTGGACCGTTGGTTCCAAATTGTGGCTTCTGAGCAGTAGTCTCCTGTTAAATCTGCTGCTCATGGGACTGGTCGGTCAATGGAACAGCACCGTGCTGTCAAGCGGCTTGAACGACATTGCCGATGTTCAACTTCCGGCCGTGCGCAACATGACCCTTACCGATATGGTGCATGATGGTATTCGGGCCAATGCCTTTCATGCCCTCATCCTTTCGGGATCGACCGATGCCAAGGCGATTAAGGAGGTTGTTGATGAAGGCGAGGAATTCGCGAAAAACGTCGATGCGTATCTCAATATCCTGCGAGGACTCCCGCTTCCCGAACAAACCCGACGCGAGATCGAACCAGTCAGGGTCAAGTTAGACGCATATGGCGGTGTCGCGCGACAGATCGTTAGCGTGGCCCTGGCGGGAGACAGTGCAAAGGCCATGGCCATGTTGCCGGACTTTCAAGCCCAGTTTGTTGCTTTAGAGGATGATTTAGGCAAACTGGGCAGTGCCATTTCCGACGGTGCCAAATCGTCCGTTGAACGTGCCCATGCGTCGGCCGAGCGTGCCCGTTGGATCGCTTGGGTTGTCGTGGCATGTGGTCTGCTTTTCGGCCTGTCATTTTCGTGGCTGATCGTTCGGGACTTGCAGCGCAGCCTGAAGGGAGTGACTACCGACCTTGGAACTGAAGTCCACAAGGTCTCTGACGTCGCCGCTCAACTCAACACGTCGGCGAATGATCTGTCGCAGTCATCGACCAATCAGGCAGCTGCTATTCAGGAGACCGCTGCCGCCGTCGACGAAATTTCGGCGACGGTGAGAAAAACCGCGGAAAGCTCGCAAGAGCTGGAAAAATCGGCGCAAATCAGCCAGACGTCGGCGGCTTTGGGGCGTAAAGCCATCGCCGATATGTTAGGCGCCTTCACGGCCATTGGCGACAGCAACACTAGGGTCATGACGCAAGTCGAAGAGGGTAACCGCAAGCTTGGAGAAATCATTACGGTCATTGGTGAGATCGGACACAAAACCAAGATTATCGATGAAATCGTCTTTCAGACCAAGATCTTGTCATTCAATGCCTCGGTTGAGGCTGCCCGCGCCGGCGACAACGGCAAAGGCTTTGCCGTCGTTGCCGAGGAGGTCGGCAATCTTGCTCAACTGAGCGGCGGCGCAGCACGTGAAATCTCCGACTTACTCCAGTCTAGCGTGCAACGCGTCGAGGCCATCGTCAGCGAGAGCAAGCGGTCGGTAGCTGGATTGGTTTCAGAAGGGCGCCAGCGGCTTGATCTTGGTCGAGGGATCGGCAACCAGTGCGAAGCGGCCCTTGAGGAGATCGTTCACCAGTCGACGGGTGTGTCGAATATGATATCGGAGATATCTACGGCGATCCAAGAGCAAAACAACGGTCTTGCAGAGATTGCTAAGTCGCTCAGCCTACTCGACCGAGCGACCAGCAAAAACTCCGCCACGTCGGCCGAAACCGCTAAGGTCTCAACTAGACTACTCGGCCAATCCCAATCATTGAGTCACATCGTCAGCCTTCTAAAGAAGTTGACCCTTGGCAATGACCAACAGTGAGAATCGGCCTCTACCGTTGCTTTAGCTCCTAAGTTGTGACTGTCTGCCGGATAGGTTCGATCCTAGATGCGACACCTCCTGTCAGGACGCTATCACCTCCCCAGCGGTGAGGTGATAGTCTGAATATGTTCCTATTCACGCCGGCATTATTTAAGCGCGTTTAGGCTCCTTTTACTGTCCAACCAAAATCAGCTTTCTGCGTAGGATCACAAAAGAAGCCTGACATTGCCTCAAGCTAGCTCGCTCTGGACACTCTAGTTAAACAATTGAACATTGCTCCACCCCGGCCGGCTTTGCGCTAAAGATTCATCGCCTTGGCGCCGAAACATAAGCAGCGGCATTGGCGCTGGAGCCAGTAGCCGGAATGACGATACCGAACGCAGCCGTTTGGGTCGGCTCCTGGGTCAAAGCGATGCGTGAACCAAAACAAAAGCCGGTTGACTATGACCCCTTTCAAGGTGGCGTCGTCGAATTCACCGTGCCGTCGACGCCCAGTCAGCAGGAAATCTGGGCCTCGATGCAGATGACCGAAGAGGCACAGCTAGCCTTCAATGAATCGGTTACGGTACGCGTGCCTGCTGTCCTCAAAATGCAGGCCCTTAACGCCGCATACGGTGACCTGCAGCGTCAACACGATGCGCTGAGAAGCTGCTTTTCTCCGCTCGGGCGTACCCTCCTTGTCACCAGGCCTCGCCCATCAGAGGTCAGCTATCAAGACCTTCGCGGCCAACCATCAAGTCGCCAAACAGCACACCTTGAGGACCTGAAACAGGCCGCCTGCAAAGAGATCCTGGATCCATCCCATGGTCCGCTGCATCGACTGATTCAGGTGCAACTAGAACACGAAACCGTGCTTATCTTAACGGCTCACCACATCATCTGTGATGGCTGGTCTCTGGCGATCTTGATCAAAGACCTGGCACGCTTCTATTCGGCTCGAGCGCAAGGGATGGCCTTGCCAACAACCACAAACATGAACTTCTCGGCCTATGCTCAACGTGACTTTGACCGCCTGAACAGCACTGACCAACTTAACCATAGAGCGTACTGGACGGCGCAGTTCCACCACCTACCACCACCGCTTGAACTGCCGCTCAAAGGCAAAAGGCCGAAGTTTCGCAGCTTTCACGCCCAGCGCTATGACCTGGAGATACCTCGTCCCCTTTGGACCCAGAGTAAGCAAGCCAGCGCCGCCCTAGGATGCAGTCATCTTGCGTACATGCTCAGTCTGTTTCAGATCCTCGTCAGCAAACTAGCCATGCAAAACGATGTAGTCTGCGGCATCCCAGCCGCCGGACAAGCTATCCTCGGTCAATATGGGCTGGTCGGCCACTGCGTGAATCTCCTGCCGATTCGCCTCGTTTTAGGCGCAGATGACAGCTTTAGCAGCGTGTGCCAACGCCTTAAGGCGACTCTTCTGGGGGCCTATGAACACCAAGAATACACCTTTGGCAGCCTGCTACACGAACTTCGCATCGAACGCGATCCAGCCCGCCTACCGATCATCAGCATGCTGTTCAATATCGATCAGCAGCTCGAAGCCAAGGACCTGAATTTTGCCGGTGCTTTGGCCAGCTACCAGGCCAATCCGCGCGTGGCCGAAAACTTCGAACTGTTCGTCAACATCTCCGAGAGCAAAGACCGTGTCATCCTCGAGTGTCAATACAACAGCGACTTGTTCTCCTTGCCTTTGATCAAGACCTTCTTTGCTGCCTATACCTGGTTGCTTGAACAGGTCACGCAACATGGCCATTCGCCTTTGACGCAGCTGACACTACTGCGTGACCCACACACCATCGCCCAGTGGAATCAGACTAAAGCGGCTTACCCTAGAGATCAAACCTTAGACTCCTTACTGTTGCCTCTCATCCAAGCCCGAGCCTCTGGCGAGGTGTGCGCGAGTTCAACGGAGCGACTCAACGGTCACGAGCTGCACGAACAGTCACTTCATTGGGCTAGGACCTTGCGCGACCAAGGCGTCAAGCGCGGCGACCTTGTCGGACTTTGCGCGGAGCGCTCGTCATCCATTCTGGCTGCGGTCCTGGCGATTTGGCGGGTGGGTGCCGCTTATGTCCCACTTGACCCGACCTATCCCATTGGTCGCCTCCACTACATGATTGAGGACGCAGGGATCAGGGTCTGTGTCACCCAGTCCCATCTGCACCACTTACTTCCCTCGGCCACCAAAAACCCACTGACAATCCTGGACATCGATCGTCCATGGGATTCATCAGCGACCGAGCTTGACGCGGAACACACGCCTAGCGATGTCGCCTACGTGATCTATACCTCAGGATCGACGGGCCAACCAAAAGGCGTCATGATCCAGCACCGAGCTGTCATCAACTTTCTCTACGGGGTCCAAGCGCATCTCAAGCTACCGAGTGACGGTCGCTTGCTAGCCGTCACGACCCTGTCCTTTGACATCTCCGTACTCGAGCTGTACCTCCCCCTACTGACCGGGGCTAGTGTCTATATCGCATCGAGTGACGAGGCGCGCGATGGTGACCGCTTGCAAAGCCTCATCAGCCAAGAACACATCTCGATGATGCAAGCAACTCCGTCAACCTGGAGGCTCCTACTGGCGTCTGGATTTGAGCCGAAGCGACCGTTTCAGGCGCTTTGCGGCGGCGAAGCCTTATCGCAAGATCTTGCTCGCGACCTCGTCAACGCCGGCGTCAAGCTGTGGAATATGTATGGACCGACTGAAGCCACGGTTTGGGCAACCATGTACCATGTCGAGGATCCCGACCAAAACATCCTGATTGGACGGCCGCTTAGCAACTATCAGGTCTACGTCCTAAACGAAGATCTGATGATGCAGCCTCCTGGGGTGAAGGGTGACCTCTACATCGGTGGCGAGGGACTTGCTCTTGCCTATCTCAACCGCCCCGAACTGACCCAGGAGCGTTTTTTGGCGCAAGCGCCGCAGGGCCTTGGCCGGCTCTATAAGACCGGCGACGTAGCTCGGTTCACCTTTGACGGAGCACTTGAGATCTACGGTCGCAGCGATGACCAAGTCAAAGTCCGTGGCTACCGCATCGAACTAGGCGAGATCGAAAAGGCGCTGACGAACCATCCGCTGGTCAAGACCGCCGTCGCTATAGTCCGCGAGGTTCAGGTCGGAGACCAGCGCCTCATCGCCTACGTCGAAACCAAAGGCGAGGTCAGCGCGGAGCAATTGCGCAGCTTTGCCGCAAAAACCCTGCCAGAATACATGATACCGCAGCACTTTGTCGCGCTCGAACGCTTGCCCATATTGCCCAACGGTAAGTTGGATCGAAAGTCGCTGCCGTCACCGCAGTCGACTCAGTCGCCGGTCGTAGGCGATGCGGTGATTGCGTGTGATACCTTCGAGGCGACCTTTCTTAGCATTTGGTTGGCTACACTCGCAACTAAGACCGCTTGCATGAGCGATCACTTCTTTATGGTCGGTGGGCACTCGCTGCTGGCGATTCAAATGGTCGCCAAGCTAAACAAAGAGCTAGGCTGTCACATCCATATGCGCGATGTCTTTGTCTATCCAACCTATAGTCAGCTGCTGAC
>JAPLFX010000125.1 GCA_026390445.1 Pseudomonadota bacterium | reverse complement strand
CTTAAACCGAAGGCTCCAACGGCTTGCCGGGAACCAAACTATGCACAAAAAACGGCGTGCCATCAGGCTTTTGGATCGCCCATTTATCCGGGCCACTGGTACAGAAAGGCAGGCGAATCTTTTCAGAAAACTCAACGACCGAACGCTTCACGTCTGTAAAGCCCCAATCGTCACCAAACAAGATGCCCCCTGGCCGCAGCAAAGAGCGGACCATTGCCATTCCAACCGCTGGCGATGCTGTCCTTGTTTGGAACAAAATCAACGCAGGGATCAGGAAGATTAAGCAGCTCTTGCAGTTGCACCTTGTTCACGGTCAGCCCCAATCGCGTTAAGAAGAAAAGACGTAACGAAGCCCGTCGCGCAGCGCCTTGCCGAGATCAAAGCCGCAGTGGCTGCCGCCTGCTGGCGATTCGCCGGCAACCTTTAGGCCACGCGACTTCCACAGGTTGAAGCCAGCCGTGGCCTGATTAAACAAAAAGTCACCCGTTTGAATCACGTAATACATTTTGAAATGTTGGCGAACACGGGCGCCGAGAGGAGCTGTGTTCTGCTTGGTCGAGATAAGCGGCATACCACCGCCGCAGAGGAGTACCGCGCCGCCGCGAAAATGCTCGACCGCGTCCGGCAGAAAATCGCCGGCGAGAAAGGTCGAACCCGCCGAATATCCAACAAAAACCGTGCGCTCGATCGACCACGCAGGGTGTGGGCCAAACACGGTCGCGGCTAAAAGGTCGCGCACATATTCCGTATTCAAGGCGCCGATTCTAGGCAAATCCGCGGCCCACGAGACGGCGTGGTCAGGGGCCTCAAGGGCCACGACCGCGAGGTTATAAGCTTTTGCAGCCCCTGCTAAAAGCTCCATCTGAGCAGCGTAGGCAGAGCCAGCACCCGAGCCGTGAAAAAACACCAAGACCCCTGCAGGCCCCGTGCCGCTCGGTGGCATGATCTGATAGTGCCCGGTTTTGTGCAAACTCGGGTGGACGTAGAGGCGCTCCTCCGCGGCGGCGGCTCGCACCTGAGCTGCGTATCCCATCGCTAAGCAGGCGCAAATGATCCGCAGATAAACAGCAAGACCAACTGGGAGCTGCGCTGACTGCCGCAAAGCACGAGCACACTCGCCTTGTGGATTGAGACATGGATCATGATTCATACGCCAAACGTTAAAAGGTCCGCGCCCCGGCGTCAAGGTCGCGATGTTTCACCCGCAGCGCGGACCCAGACGGACGCTATCTCGGCTTGACCAAATGCTGTAGCTCGGCTGGAAACCCGCCCATATCGACCGTCTGCAACAGCAGCGGACGAAAGCCGTGACGCTGGAAGATTGGATTCGTGCGCACCGGCAAAGGCGCTAGCCAGACCAGACGCCCACCGGGTGCCAGGGTGTTGGCGGCGTGTTCGGCAAAGCGCGTCAGCACTTCGGCAAGCTGACCACGCTGAACCCGACGCCCCATCGGCGGATTGGTGATGATCAGACTAGGCTGCGGGCCAGAATACGCGCTGAAGTCGCCAACGCTCAGGTGCAAGCTAGCCTGGAGGTTTGCCGCGGCGACGTTGCCTTGGGCCACAGAAATCGCGGTGGGATCGCTATCGGTGCCGTACAGGCCCTGCACCGGAGAAGCTAAGCCGCACTCGATCAACTCGCTACCAGAGCCGACGAAGGGGTCCCAAACAATGTCGCCAGCACCCGCAGCGGCAACCCTGGCCAAGGCCGCGGCGATGGTGGGGTGCGACGCCGCAGGGACAAACCCGCGGCGGTAGCTAAAGCGCGGATCCAGCCAACGCTTTGGCCGCAGTTCGATCTGGGTCTTCCCGGCATCCTGATGGATATGTAAATCCCAGGTACTCAGGGTCGGGTCATTGACGAGCGTTGGGCAAGCAGCCATGAGGTGGCCGGCCATGGACCACAGCTGCGCTTTGCTCGCCTCAGGCCAATCGATTCGGTAACGGACCGGCGCAACCGCGGCGCTGTCACCTGCGCTGCTGGTAAGCTTAAGCAGCAGCGACTCAGCTTGACGCAGAGCCGCGGCCACGGCGACCTCGACTGGGCCAGTCTGAGGCGCCATCGGCAATCCCGCATCGGTCATCAGACGCAGGCGCCACAGATCGGCTAATGGTCTAGCCGACACCATTTCGACCCGCCCCGGCGCCACGACTTGGACCTGGTCGTAGCCAAGCTCTCTGGCCTCGTCGGCGAGGAGGTGCTCCAAGCCGTCACGAGCGTGCAGCCAAAACCGTCGCGACTGACCCAGAGGCAGAGTGTCGGCAATGACCGCTTGGTGGGTGCGACTTTGTTCGCGCTGCAAGATCAACATAGCTCGGTCGGTGACCTGCAGGGCACTTGGGTCACTAGCCGGCCGTGACTGCGCCAAGGCAGTCTGCGCCGCGCCGCCGCCAACCTTACCCAGCGCCCGAATCAGCGCCAATTGCAACTCACGACGTGGCTGCTTGGCAAGGGCTGCCAATAACGCTGCTTCGCTCTCGGCGCAACGCCGGCGACCGAGTGCCGCAGCGGCATTGAGCTGAGTTTTTAGATCGTGATCTTCAAGCAGTTCGAGCAGCAGGTGGAAGGCCTCATCCGCCTTGCTGCCTGCACTGCTCGCCGCCGCGAAGCGACCGATCAGCTCGGTCAAGCGACCGCGTTGCGGCCTTTGGCTACCAGGGATCGCCCGGAGCAGATCCGGCAACACCGCAGCACCCATCCGGCGGATGGCCAAGCCCGTGGCTGCGGCCGTGTCTTCAGACTCGCCTAGCAAGGCCAACAGCTCTGGGAGCTGCTTTAGCGGAGGTGTGTAGCCCTTGCTGGTCACTGCCTGGCGCAGGTCAACGGGCAGCACAACATACGGCTCAATGGGCGCTTCTGAAGGGGATAACATGGCTTCACCGCTTTCTGGGTCGACAGAGGTGCTGGCGGCACGGGGGCAAGACAACGAAGGCGTATCAAATGGCGCTCGTGGTTATCATTAAGCCGACAAAAAGACTAGGTGCCATTGACAACATCAAGATAAAATTGGATTATTTATGCACCATTCCTCGTACTCTGGCACAGGCTCATAGGTGTGCGAAATCAGCCACACTCTTCTCAGGGAGAACTGTTTTGTCACAAGCCAATAAATGGCGCGTTCTCATCGTTGATGATGAAGAAGGTATCCGCGAAAATCTAGCCGAGGTGTTTGGCGGTGCTGGATTTGAAGTTACGACCGCCGGCGATGGCTTCGAAGCGACTAAGATCATCGAGGCCCAGGCCTTTGATGCCGTCATCACGGATGTCAACATGCCGCGGATGAATGGCATGCAACTTGCCGAAAATATCCGCAGCAGCGGCCTCAACTCCAAGGCTCAGATCTTCATCCTCTCGGCATTCGCCGGGGACGATGTGTTAAAAAAGTCGATCTCGCTCGGCTCGGTGAACGTCCTGCCAAAGCCCTTTGACGTCACTGCTGCGGTCAGGCTCGTCAAAGAGAAGCTAAAAGACGGCAGCACGCGCACCAACCTCGATCCCATCATTGCCGACTGCTTCTCCAGCGCAGCAGCGGAACTAACCTCGTACTACCTGCAAAAAACTCCGGTCGTCGGCAAGGTCACCGCTTGGCAGCAGCCGATGCCGAGCAGCTACGCAACTGGACTGATCTCGCTGAGTGGCCCCGGCGTCGACGGTTTCCTGACCCTTTCACTAAGTCGTAAACTGCTTAAAGCTTTTAGTGATGCACTCTTTGGCGACTCTGAAATGAGCATCTCCGAAAGCATGATGGCCGATATCGTGGGTGAGCTGATCAACCAGACCGCCGGTCGGACGCAGATGAACCTAGCCAAACAAAACATCACTATCACCATCGGTTTGCCACAAGTGGTACTTGGCCCTGGTCATAAGATCTTTCAAAAGGGTGGTGGCTCAGCATCACGGATTGATTTCACCGTCAATGATGACGCCTATAGCCTAGACTTCAACCTGCGCTACCACAGCTAAGACCTCGCCATACAGCGACTCAGGCGCAAGCCTAAACAACAAAAATGATCACTTGTCCTAAGGACCTTGCTGAGATCCACCGCTCAGCCTAAGGTCCTTTGCCGCTTTGCGCTCAAGCTCTCCCGGATCTGGGTCGATAGGCCAGCGAGTCCCTATGTACGGACCGCACCGGAGACCCCGCATGGCCCCCCAACCTATTCAAACACCGATCAATCCGATCATCAGCTGCGCATTGGCAGGAGTGGGACTGTTGTTGCTGACAGACTTGCTCGGCTTCAACCTCCTCGGCATGGCGCACACCGGCGAGTTCCTGAATCTGCTTAAAGAGTATGGCAACCCCCCGAGCAACTTCAAGTTCCTCAGCGCCGACTCCGTCCGCACGGCGGCCGCGAATCTCAGCGCCTTGACCACGGGCTCCCTGCTGGTGCCAAAGACCCTCGTGCAGTCCTTGTTAGGCCTAAATGTCGTGATCCTTGGTCTGAGTGCTTGGCACGTTTACCGCACATCAAGCTCCCAGAGGCTGTTCAAAGAGCGCCGCAGCGAGGTGCGGCGCTCGCCTAAGGTGCAAGGCCAGCCAGTAGCAGCAACGACCTTGGCGCAGGCGCCGGACCTTGCGACCAAGACACCTCCCCCACCCCCAAAGGGAGCCGTTGAGCCGGTTGCAACGCTGCCAAACCTAAATGCGCGCAGTCAACAACGGGCATTGGCTGAAGTGCTCGATGCGACCAGGCAACTCGAGTCTCTACTCACCGAAGTCCGCGGCGCCGGCCGGGTTCTGACCATGGACAATCCTCTGAACAGCGTCGCCCTTCAGGAGGTCATCGAAGCCAGCCAAACCGGTGAGGAGGTGCTCAACGAACTGAACGCGACCGGTGCCGATCTGCACGAGGTCAGCAAGCGCCTGAGCGCCTTGCAAATGCTCTGTCAAGAAAACGCCCAGCTCGCTGCCGCAACGCGTGGCGAGTGGCACAGTATCGGCAACCAAATGGCCGAGATGCGTATGCAGCATGGGCGCGCGGCCGACTCCAGTCGCTTGATCAAGAATGCCGCGACGACTATGCAGCTAAGGATCAAGGACACGCTGCGCATGGAAAACACGCTGACCAGCCAAACCGGGGTCATCAATGACGACCTGCATGAACTCGACGACAAGGCCAAAAGCGGCCAGTCGATGATCAAAGAGATGCGCGGCGCGATCGACCTATGCAGCGTCGACGTGCGCCAGGCCTCCGAGCTGGTGCAACTGCTGTCGGTCCGCGCCAAGGAGATCGTCAACATCATCGGCGTCATCGATGACATCGCCGAACAGACCAACCTCCTCGCCCTCAATGCCTCCATCGAAGCCGCTCGGGCCGGTGAGCAGGGTCAAGGCTTTGCCGTCGTCGCCGACGAGGTAAGAAAGCTTGCAGCCCGCTCCAGCACCGCGACGCGGACGATCACCACACTGCTGATGACGATTCAAAGCGAGGCCGAAATGGCCTCGGGTTGCTTGACCAAAGGCCACACGGCGGTCGGCAGCGCTTCGGAGTCTATTGCGAAATTTAGCGGCAACTACGTCGAGGAGATGCAGGTCATCGGCCGCAGCATGCTCGATTTGGGTAGCTTGTCGCGCGGCCTGGATATTTTGATCGAAGGCATCAGCTCCGTGCAAAAGGAAGGCGCCATCGTCACCGGCAACATCGAGCACCTCACCAAAATGCAAACCTCAGCCGGAGCGCATTCGGCGCAGATGGCGACCGAAGTGCGCCACCTGATCGGCCGTGCCGACCGTCTTGCGCGCACCTTATCGCGTCAATACTACGACCTGACGCACTGCGAAAACCTCGTCGGCAGCTCTTTAGAGTCGACCATTGCGGTCACCCGCCACGCGGGACGCAATGTCAGCGTCACCAGCGGGCTCAAAATCGCCGTCCAGGCGGCGAGTCTCGCGTCGTTGTCGCCCATGACCGCCGACAACGAGACCTTCCGCCTCGCCGAGGCCCACCGCTATCTGCACGTGCTCAAGGACTGCGCCGAGGTGTTGTCGGGGAGAAACCGGCCAAGCCTAGTGCGGCCCATCACCACACCGTTCCAGCCCCAGGTCGGCGGCCAACCCAAGGGCGGCAACGCTCCGGCGGTGGCGACGACCGCGGCCGAGGCGGCAGCCACACCCAAAGGTGAGGCCACAGATTTCTTTGACCTACGCGATCACGGGTCGCACAGCGCCTAAGTCACCGAGGAACCCAGCGTGGCCTTCAACATCACCGACCGCAATCTGCAAGCGATGCTCGAGCGCAATCTGGCCGATGCGCAGCGCGACACCTCCGGGTCGCTTGAGCGCCTCAGCTCTGGCTCGGCGTTTTCTCGCGGTCAACCGATGCCGGCCGAGCGGGCTTTAGCCGAGGGCTTAGAGTTCAAGCTACGCAGCCTATCGGCGTCAAAACGCGGCATCAATACGGCCGTCAACATGCTGCAGACCGCCGAAGGCAGCCTCGCTGAGATCAGCAATATGGTGCTGCGGATGAAGGAGATCAACACCGCCGCGTCGAACACGACCATCAGCGACCATGACCGCGGCTTTCTCTTTGTCGAATACCAAGCCTTGCACGACGAGGTCAACCGCATCGCCGAAACCACTGAATTCAATGGCGTCCCGCTCCTCAATGGCAACTCAACCAAGAGTCCCGAGTCGCTGATCTTTCGCGTCGGTGACCCGTTTAAATCGCAGTCGGCCGAGTCGGGCAGCGACGCTGGCGATCTCAACCTGCTCAAATTCGACGGCTTTAAACAGGTGATCGCCACCAGCGCCGGCCTTGGACTAAAAAGCGCCCAATCCTTGCTCACCAACGCCGAGGGTAACGGTATCTCCGTCGATGACGCGGTCGAGTTGATGACGCCCGAAGACTCAGAGACCTTTACGAATGTGTACGATCAGGCGCTCAACACGATTTCGACTCATCGAGCGGTATTTGGCGCTCTGCAAGTGCGTTTGGACCGGGCTGCTGACTACATCGATGTGTATCAGGAAAACCTCACTGCGGCGAAGTCGGCGATTGCCGATGTCGACTACGCCAAAGAGGTCTCGCATCTTGTCCAGGCTCGCTTAAGGGTGCAAGCCGGTACAGCCGCCTTGGCCCAAGGCAACATCAATGCACACCAGGCGCTGAGTTTACTTAACTCGGTCGGCGCCGGTTGACCTGGCGGCCTGGCGCTGTGACCTATCCTCTCGCTGGTCCTTGGCCGCGGCCATACGCTGCTGCCAGAGCCTGGCGTGGCGGAGGATGTCGCTCCCGGTGAGTTGGTTCAAGCGTGCCGGAGTCACCCCTAGGCTGCGCTCCAGGGCCGACGCCGTACTGCTGCTCTTGGTCGCCACGGTCAATCGCTGCAAGGCGTCAGCCGCAGCTTGGCGCAACTGCGTCAGCACCGGCGCGGCACTCACAGCTTGGAGGCTCTGTGCAAGCTGCCGCTGCGTCATGCCATGGTGATTATGAAAACTACGCGCGAGCGGCCACAAATGCTCCGAACCGATCAGCCCGTGCGCCATGAGTAGCAGCGCGGCCTGAAAGAAGTCATCAAAGGTCTGCACCGAGTCCGTGAGCGGCGGTTGCTCGACCATCGCATAGCCAGGAACCCGACGGATCAACACCGCCGCAACCCCGACGCGTTTGCGCTCCTTCACCAGGGATGCGAGGCTCTGAGCGACCTTGCTCTCGACCCCCGCCGCTTCGAGATAGGCTTGATAGGTGGCCGCGTTCAGCCGACCGTCGAGGAGCAGCTTGATGCCGGTATAGATATACGCATCGGATTCTGCGTTGTCGCCGATGAGATAAAAGGTCGCCTCGTCTTCTGCCTTGGCCACCAGGTTGAGCAGGGCCAACGATTTATAGGCGACATGCTGACGCAGCAGGTCCATGCGCCCCATGCGCAGGTTGTAAACCTGATTCTTAAACGTGTCCGAGGTCCAGTCGAGTCCGTCCATCATCATCTTTTCGGCCAAGACCGTGCGCAGCTGCGGTGGCGATGACGAGACAAAGTGCAGGCAACGTGGAAATTCCCTGCTCGGCGGCAAGGCCGCGCTGACGTCCCCCCAGCGGGCTAGCTGCAACACCTCGGAAGCTCCCGCCACCGTCACCTTGTCGCTAGCGGCCTCGAACGCGATCCGCGCCATCCGGATCAAGCTCTCAAACTCCGTCTCGAGATAGGTCTTATCGATATCGCAGACGATGTGTACGCCGCCTTTGCCGGCCTCTTCGCGCAGCACGTGGTCGACGAGGCGCTCAAGGCGGTAGGTCGAATCCTGCGCTGGCCGCTTTAAACTGTCCCAAAATCCCACCCTGCCTCCTCTGCCCGAAAACTACCTGATCATGGTGTCCTTGCATCCGGTCAGGTCATTAGGCTCCGGATAATCCAAGGTGTAGTGAATGCCTCGCGACTCCTTGCGGGCAATCGCACAGCGCACCGTTAACGCCGCAACCACCGCCAGGTTACGCACTTCCAGCAAGGTGTCGGTGATCTGATAATCCCAATAGTAACGATCCAACTCCTCCCTTAGAGCGGTGATTCGGCTCAGAGCCCGTTGCAAGCGATTATCACTCCGTACGATCCCTACATAATGCCACATTAGCCGGCGAATCTCGTCCCAGATGTGCGACAGCACCACCATTTCATCGACCGGTGCGGCGCCTCTGGTGTTCCAGGCTGGGACGTTGACTTCAAGCATCGGTGCAGCCGTCTCGCTGAGGACGGTGGCGCCAACCCGGTCGGCAAAGACCAGGGCTTCGAGCAGGCTGTTGGAGGCTAAGCGGTTGGCTCCGTGTAAACCGGTGCAAGCATTCTCACCCAAGGCGTAGAGCCCACCGATACCGGTCCGGCCATGACTGTCGACGACGAGGCCGCCACAGCTGTAGTGCGCCGCCGGAACCACTGGAATCATGTCCTTTGCCATGTCGATGCCGTGTCGCAAGCAGGTCGCGTGAATGTTCGGAAAGTGCTTCACCAAGAAGTTTTCGTCGAGGTGGCGCACGTCGAGGAAGACATTGGTATCGCCACTTTTCTTCAGTTCGGTATCGATGGCCCGCGCCACGATATCGCGCGGCGCCAGATCGGCAAGCGGATGATAACTGCGCATAAAGGCCTGGCCGGCGCGGTTTTTTAAGATCCCACCCTCGCCGCGGACCGCCTCGGAGATCAAAAAGGTCTTGGCGTGCGGATGATACAGGCAGGTCGGATGAAACTGCATGAATTCCAAATTGGCAACCCGGCATCCCGCGCGCCAACCCATCGCTAGCCCATCGCCGGTGGCGGCATCGGGATTCGACGTGTACAGATAGACTTTGCCGTGACCGCCCGTACACAGAAAGGTGTTTGCGGCGCGTACCGTGCTGATGACGTTGGACTGGCGGTTGAGGACGTAGGCACCGACGCAATGATTCGCCGCGAAGTCTGGAGCGTACTTGTCGGTCGTCAACAGATCGACCGCCATGTGCTGCTCTAAGATGGTGATATTGGCATCGTGCCGCGCGCTAGCGATGAGGGCGCGCAGCACGGCCTGACCAGTCAGGTCATCAGCGTGGATGACGCGACGCTGCGAGTGCCCACCTTCCCTGGTCAGGTGATAGGTCGGTCCTGAGCCAGCGTCTTCCTGAGAGAATTGCACGCCGCGTTCAATCAGGTCGCGAATACACTGCGGCCCTGAGGTGACGACCATCTCGACGATATCGCGCCGACATAGGCCAGCCCCGGCAATCAGGGTGTCTTCGATATGCTCGTCGAAGGTATCGTGCGCACTGAGGACACTGGCGATGCCCCCTTGCGCATACCAACTGTTGCTTTCGGTCAGTCCGCCCTTGGCGATGATCATGACCTTTTGCTTCTTGGCGAGCTTCAAGGCCAGCGTCAGACCGGCAATACCGGAACCGATGATGAGGTTTTCGACGTACAGTTCCACGGGGAGGTCCTCCGTTGAGCGGTTGACAAGGCGGGCCGGCGCAGCCTAAATGAACGCAGCACGATACTTCAAGGGAATTCCAGGCCTACCCCCGCTTTACCCAGAGGCTTGAGCATGGCACTAGCATCCGCCCCCAACTCCTGGCTGAAAGGGCTGCCCAACAAGCTGTCGCTGCTGCGCATGGCGGCCGTGCCGGTGCTGCTGCTGCTCTACCCCATAGGCCCGTCGCTAGGCATCCTATGCGGCATCGTCTTCGCGGCGGCTGCGGTCACTGACTGGGTCGACGGCTACATCGCCAGGCGCTACGGCATGGTCTCCCCGCTGGGTGCTTTGCTCGATCAGGTGGCCGATAAGATGCTGGTAGCCTCGGCCCTAGTTTTATTGTCCAATGCCGGCGTACTTCCGGCATTTATCGCCGCCTTGCTGATCTGTCGCGACATCGCTATCAACGGCATTAGGCTCATGGCCCTAGAGCGCAACGTGGTGATTGCCGTCGGTGACTTTGGTAAGTGGAAGACGGCATTACTGTCCATTGGCATCACTTGCCTGTTCGTCAACCGACCCTTGTTCGACTTGCCAGTGCATGAAGTCGGGATGATCAGCATGTGGATTGGCTTGGCCCTCTCACTGTACTCAGCCTGGTCCTACTCGCACGCCTTTTTAGCAAATCAGCAAAACCACCCACCTCCCCCACCAACCGCTATGACCTAGGGCATTCCCCTTAGTGACTCAACTTCGCCAGCTCACCGTAACTCCTCAGCTTTACCCCGAACTGTCCGATGTAACAGACGGAGGCCCTGCGTCTGAGTAGGGGCCTGGGGTAGAGATTTGGGGAGTCGTGCGTTGAAAGAAGGGCTAGCCAACTGCGAGCTTAAGTTGCTGACCACGTCCAAGGACGTTGGGCTGCGCCGTTGGCGCAGCTTTGCCGCAGCTTTTGGCGGCACCGGCCAGATTTTCAACGCCGTCACCGATTTGCTCCAACACTTGAACACCGGTAAACAGGGCGCCAATAAACCAATCGTTATCTACGATCAGACCCTGCAGCTAAGCGTGCTGGACCTGGCCAGGTTGCAGCAGCGCTGCCGCTTGTTCTTCCTTAGGCCGCCGCCGGCCGACACCGGGATCAACCTGCCCGTCGCGACGGCCCCGGCCTGGGCGGCAGAGGCCTATCTCCAATGCTCTCTCTCCGCCTTGTTGGAATCGCCCGTGGTACGCGCTAGCCTGATGCGATTGGTCGGCCACGGCCGCACGTTTCGCATCGAAAGCCTACTGCGTTGGGGCTACGCCATGCAAACCTGCGAGGCGTCGGGGCAGACGCTCGACCGGGTGAGCCTCGCTTTTAACCGGAGCCTAAACCTGAACGGTGAGGCCCGCCGACTGACTGAGATGTTCACCCATTTCATCCAGGCACGAGTCCACCAACTCGGGCTACGCAGCGAACTCGTCACCTTTGGCTTTGATGGCATCTTGACCTTGGTCGCTGCACGCTGCAAGGTTCACGGCCCTCTCGATATCCACGCCGTGGCCGGCGAGTTGCGCGTCCATGACATGCATATCACCATGACCAACCGCTTGACTGGCAATTATCTTGAGATCGCTGGACTGTTCCATCCCCAGATCAGCGCTACCGGCAAGAACGAGCGCATGCTCTTAATCCTGAACCGAGCCTATAACACCGCACTCCAGCAGCCTAGCGCAACCGACGACGACGCCTCGACCGAGGCGGCCGATGCAACGGATACGATCACCCATAAGGCGAGTTAACCCCCATGGCGCCGACTTCCACCGCAAGTAGCAGCACGCTTTGCACCATCCAGCAACGTCGCCAAGTCACGGTCCTTTGTTTAATCTTCTGCATGGCCCTGGCCTTCACTGGCGCGATGCGCCTGGTACCGATGAGCGTCATGGCTGCACCCTTACTTGGTGCATTCCTCTTTCTCATCCACGGTGCCCTCGATCCAAGTCGCCAGGGCTTTTTGCATCACCGGCGCACCCGCGTGTTGGGCCTGGCCCTGACCCTAGTCGCAGCTCTCACCATCGGCTTGATCGCACCGCAAGGGGCAACTCCAGCCTTGTTGTTCGCCTTGGCCATCGCCTACCGGCATCACCGCGGTGGCAGTCGCCTACACTTGGCCGCAGCCGAGGAGCTCGAGGACCTGCGCCACAAGATTATCGCCTTGGAAAGCCGTCACCGCGTCGAACTGCAGCTCCGCTCCCTCGCCTATCCTGGGGATGACAAGATCAGCAAAGCCAGCTAAGTTAACGGCCGCATGTATAAACTACGGTCGGTCCGGGGAGCTCGCCAAAAAAGCGAGTCTGCCGGCGCAAGGAATGAGCTGATGACGAAGACTCTCGATGTGGTGGGCATCTGTAATGCTTTGGTCGATATCCTAGTAACGGTCGAAGAGCACGACATAAAGACCCTGGAACTGACCAAAGGAGTGATGCATCTGGTCGACGATGCGCGTCAGGCGCACGTGCTTGGTTACGTCGCGGGCAAGCCGCAGGTCACCGAGCTTGGTGGATCGGCGATGAACGCGATTCGCACGCTGGCCCAGCTGGGTAAAAAGACCGCCTTCGCCGGAATGGTCGGGGTCGACTCCTTTGGCGAGCGGATCAAATCGCGGATGGCGCAGCTCGGTATCCAATGCCACCTCGGACACGGCCAGGAAGCCACCGGTTCCTGCGTCATCCTGATCACTCCCGATGGCGAACGGACGATGAACACCAACCTAGGCGCCAGCCGTCTGTACGGCTCTGCTGAGGTCCCCCACGCCGAGATCAAACGGGCCCAGGTGCTGCATTTTTGTGGCTACCAATGGGATACCGACGCCCAAAAGAAGGCGATCAAGGAAGCCGTCGTGACGGCAAAAGAAGCTGGCACGGTCGTCTCCTTCGACGTCGCTGACCCGTTCGCCATCGGCCGTAGCCACGCCGACTTCCTGCAGGTGATCGAAGACGACGCCGACATCGTCTTCGCCAACCGCGAGGAAGCCATCATGCTGTACGGTGGCACCCCGGAAGCCGCCGCAGCAAAAATCGCGGCGACTGGGGCCATTGCCGTCATCAAGTTGGGCGCCGAAGGAGCGTTGGTGCAAAAGGGCGACGAAGTGTTCCGCATCAAGCCCGTGGCGACGACCGTGCTCGACACCACAGCTGCCGGCGATATGTTTGCCGCCGGCTTCCTGTTTGGCTACACCTCTGGCAAGTCGCTGCAGGTCTCTGGGCAGATGGCGGCCACGGTGGCCAGCGACGTCATCAGCCGCGTCGGCGCCACGGTGTCGGATGCAGCCTTGGCTGCGGTGAAGCAGCTGTAAAGGGAATTACCAGGGATCTGGCTGCAAGGGCTGCTGTACGAAGCGTCTCTGGGCGCTGCCACCGGGGAAAAAGTCGGCGCCTCGCAGCAGGTCCCAATAGAAGGCATCGGCCTCCTTTTTGTTGTAAAATTCGGCATAGGATTCGCGAAACTCCTTAAGATCTGGGATGGTATAGCTGACGTGGACGCGGATCACCCGCGTCGGCAGCAATTCATACCAGACCTTGCTTGCGGTGAAGGCAGCAGCGCACGGCCCGGTGAAGGTGCAAGCCATCGCCACCATTAGGTTTAAGACCATCCGAACAGGCCTTCGCCAGGCCTTTGCACCCGCCGCCATGCATCCCCTCCCCCGCCACGTTCCCAGCTCAACCTATCGGCGCGAGAACGCCCTAACTTGACGACTAGGAAGAAAAAGGAAAGGCAAAGGTTAAGAGGATTTATCGAACTTTGGCCGTGTTCACGGGTGACTTCCTGCAACCTCTGGTATATCTCTGATGGTCTCAAATTTGATGAACTTCGGAGCGTCTCCAACGCATGAGCAAAGATTCCAGCGTCCAGTCGTCCACCGCTGCAAGCCCCGCCACCCCTGCGGCCAAGCCCGGCTTTTTCAGCCTCGATAATCTGCGCAGCCTCGGTGTCCTACTGGCAGTGATCTTGGCCCTGCGTTGGTCGGTCGCGTCGCCGTATCATGTACCGACGGCGTCCATGGAGCCGACGATCAAGGTCGGTGACCGCCTGCTTGCCTTCAAGCTGGCCTATAATTTCAAGGTGCCCTTCACCGACATCACCCTAGGCAACTGGGGTACGCCGCAGCGGGGCGACATCATCGTCTTCAAATACCCGCGCGATCCAGATGTCGACTACGTTAAGCGCGTCGTCGCCGTGGCCGGCGACGAAATCAAGCTGGTCGACGATATCCTCTATGTAAATGGCAAGGAGCAGCACCGCGTCGACGCCGAGGCCGAGCGCAAATTCCTCGACGACATCGAAGACGAAAAGGACATCAAGCTGCTCTACCGTGAGGACCTGTTTGGTCTCAGCCATTTGGTCATGCAAAATATCCCGAGCGCACGGCACTTCAATCGCAGCAGCTGGCCATCCGGCGGCCCTGCCGCATACACAGTGCCCAAGGACGCCGTGTTCTGCATCGGCGACAACCGTGACAACTCCACCGATTCCAGGGTGTGGGGCCATGTCCCCTTGGACTACGTCCGGGGTAAGGCGCTGTTCGTGATCTGGAGCGTCTACACGCCGCGGGATGCCACCTTCCCCACCATTCGCCTGGACCGCTTTGGCAAGTGGCTCTATTAAGCTCCAGTGCCGAGCCTAGCAGCACAGGCTAACCACCTGTAACGACACCCTGTTAATAAATATTTTTGGTTTTGTACTAAGTCTCTAACTAGGCTGTGCCGATGAATGGGTCATAGGGACGCATCCCTTAAGCCTTTGACTGCCCGGTGCGAGAGGAGTGATCATGCAACAAGAACCAACCGAAATGATCTACGCTAGGGAATACTGGACCGGAGACTCGCGCGATGGTGCCATCGTCAATGGCGACGGTTACCACTATTACCGGATGTCCAAACGCGGCTTGATCAAAGAAGCCTATGAATTTTACGAAATGGACGACGGCGCCGAGGTTGCGTCGCCATTGCCTGAAATGCAAAATGTGGACTGGCTGAGCGACTTGGGATTTGAAGATATGGAAGCGCTGGATTTGATCGAAGAGGATGAATTTTTGCGCGTCAAGGCCATGATCAAAGGCCCCGCCTCATAGTCAACCAGTCAACCAACCATGTGGCCGAGCGGGGTACCGAGGCGAAGCGACCTGTCAGTGTAGATCGGCCTCGTCGTCTTCGCCGAGGCTACGCTCATGGCGCCGCTGTAGTAAGACATGGCGGTACCAGCTGACGGTGTGCTCGACGAGCCACTGATGCGCCGTAAACTGCGCTGGCGGAATCTGCTCCTCACAGAAGTCGATCAGCTCGGCTTCGCTCCCTTGGGGGTGCTGGCGCATCCAATCCTTGACCGAGCGCTTGAACTGATTCGCATCAAACATGCATAACCCTTCCTGAAATAATGGTGCGTCCCGCGGCACTTCCGGGTAACCTAGCCGACACCGGCAGGTCGCCGGACCCAAGCGCGGTTCTGAAACCATAGGTCGGCAGAATTTCGCCAGGCTTTAGGCAAAAACTTCCCTATGACGACGGTTGCCCGATGCCCCAAGACACTCTAATGCTGCGCAGCTGTATCGATTTGTCGGCTTGTTTGCATGGCAGCCGCTGCCTCGATGCAGACGCTTTTTCCATGGTTGGCAAGGGGCTTGGGGTCTGGCTCGGCGCCCTGCTCGATGAGCTTGGTGTCAAAGACCAACCGCTGATCCATGGCCAGGTCGCGCCCTCCGCCATCATCGAAGGACGCGTTTACGTTGCGAAAGGGGCCGTCATTGAGCCGACCGCCTATGTTCAAGGCCCCTGCTACATCGGTCCAAAGGCCGAAGTGCGCCACGGTGCCTACATCCGCGGCCAGGTCTACATCGGCCCAGAGGCCGTTGTCGGCCACACCACGGAGGTTAAAGGCTCGATGTTCTTCGACGGGGCCAAGGCGGGCCATTTTGCCTATATCGGCGACGGCATCCTCGGACGGGAGGTCAACCTCGGCGCTGGCACCAAGCTGGCTAATCTACCGCTGCGTCGCGGCACGATCCGCATGAAGCATCCTGACGGCCACCTGATCAGCACCGGCCTGCAGAAGTTCAGCGCGATCCTGGGCGACTTCGCGCAGACCGGCTGCAACTCGGTCCTGTCGCCAGGGACCTTGCTCATGCCACATACCGGGGTGCTGCCCTGCGTCCACTTTCGCGGGACCCTGCTCAAGGGCCTGGCAAAGTAGCGCTTACTGCGGATTGATGATGTTAAAATAGCCAGTGGTCAGGGACGATCCATCGTTGACGTAAGCCAGCGGCGGATTGAGTGTATTGATCGCGCCCTGGAACTGATAATCCTGCTCGTCGGTGCCCACTTCGATCTGCGTGTTGTCATTGAAGGTGGTGACCACCGTGTCGAAGATATCAAAATCATACAAGGTGAAGTTAACCGTCGAATAACGCGGGTTACCTGGGTCAAGCGCGAGGATCCGCAGAGAGTTGTCGCCGTAGTTGAATTTGTCTTTAAACGACTTATCGGCAGGATAAAACGACAGGGTCATACGCGTGTCTTCGGGGTTGGCCGAGAGCCCAAACGAGCCATCATCGGCCAGACCTAGGGTCGGAACCGCACCTTGCACAATCGGTTTTGGATTGGCTGCTGAGGCGCCTTCGGTAGACAGGTTGACGACAGAAAACTTAGGCGCGCCTCTGAGCAGCACCGGATTGATATCGATCGTCACGGTATCGCGCGACTGGAACGACTCCTTCGTGCCGCGCATCTCAACAGTATCTGGTTTAGGCACGCCACCGAATTTATCTTTGGCGCCGTTTTCGGCATGCACGCTTAATTTCGAACGGCAACCGACGCTGCTCGCCGCAACGCAGACGATCAATACCATGAGCGCCGAGGACCAAGGCGGTGCCTGGGTCTGATCCTGCTTAAAGAATGTCCACAGCTGCATAAGGTCCCCCATGACCAAAAACCCTCGTGGGCTGGCCTCCTCCACAAGCCATCCACATGGCTATCGGCATTCCCCGAAAAATCTTTAGGGAATGTGGGTAAACCTCAACAATCGCAGGTTATTTCGGCATCATGGCGCGCAGCTCGGCGACCTCAGCGGTGAGTTTGGCCATGGCCTTGTCCATCTCCTCAAGGCGCCTTAGGCGAACGATATCGCGCCGCCATTCCCGCACGGGACGAGCCGGAAAGCCCATATACACCCCGGCCTCGCTCAAGTCCTTGGTCACTCCCGACATCGCCCCAACCTGCACCTTATCGGCAATCTCGACGCGGTTGGTGGTTCCGGTATGCCCACCCAGGACCACCCAATTGCCGATCCGCGTAGAACCCGCCAGACCCGCGTAGGCACACATGATGGTGTGCTCGCCGACGCGGGATCCGTGGCCGACATGGACGTGGTCATCGAGCTTCGTCCCGCGGCCGACCGTGGTGTCTTCGAGTGCGCCGCGATCGATGGTGACCATCGCCCCGATCTCGACATCGTCTCCGACTACGACACTGCCAACCTGGGGAATCTTGGCATAGCCGCCCGCACCTGGAGCGAAGCCAAAACCATCGGCACCGATGACGCTACCGCCATGAATCAAGACGCGTCGGCCGATATGGATACCCGCCTCGATAACGACACTTGCACGTAAGACACTGTCGTCCCCGATGCGTGCATGGGGACCGACGTATACACCCGGATAGAGCACGACGCGTTCGCCGATCACGGCCCCATCGCTGACATAGACAAAGGGATAAAGCGTCGCCGATGCCGCGACCGTCGCCGATGCTGCGACATGAGCCTGAGCGGACACCCCTGGTGTCTCTTCGCGCGACGGAAAAAACAGCTGCGCTGCCTTGGCAAAGGCCCAGTATGGATTGCTGTGCACCAGCTGCGCCAGGCGCAAGTCGGGCCGCGCCTTGGATAGGATCACGGCACTCGCCTTGGTCGTCGGCAAAAACTGCGCGTAGTCGTCCTGAGTTAAAAAAGTCAGGCTACCCGCCGCTGCGGTCGCGATCGGCGACAGCGCCGTCAGTTCCATCTCGGCGCTCACTCCAGGGGCAAGCTCTGCCGCCGGCAACACCAGCTCAGCTTGCAGCAATGTCGCCAATTCGCTTAATTTCATCGCAGCTGGACCCTCACATAAGCGTGATCTTTAACCGAGGAGACGACTAACCACCGACATTCATCGAGGCGGCAAACTGCCGCGCCAACGTCCCCGCCGCTCCAGTGTAACTGGCTGGAGTCAAAGCGCGAAGCGCCTCCTTTGCGGTACTCGGCAGCTCGCTTGCGCGGTCGATGAGCTGATGCAGGGCCTCGCGAGTGACCTGTTTGCCACGCGTGGCCTCCTTGAGGCGTTCGTAGGCATCGACCACACCGTAGCGGCGCAGGACCGTCTGCACGGGCTCGGCCAGGACCTCCCAAGCCCCATCCAGATCGCTGGCGATGCGGTCCTGGTCGACGCTGATCTTAGCCAACCCACGCAGCAGGGAGCGCCAGGACAGCTCGGTATGCCCGACCAGGGTGGCCAGAGAGCGCAGCACGGTCGAGTCGCTTAAGTCGCGTTGCCAGCGGGAGATCGGCAATTTATCGCTAAAGTGCCCGGCGAGGGCATTGGCGATCCCGAGATTGCCCTCGGCGTTTTCGAAGTCGATGGGGTTGACCTTGTGTGGCATCGTGCTCGAGCCGATCTCTCCGGCTTTGACCCGCTGCCGGAAGTAGCCTAGCGAGACGTAGCCCCAGATGTCACGACTCAGACCGATCAGAACCGTGTTGATGTGATGCAGCGTGGCGGCGAACTCGACCACCGTGTCATGGTTCTCGATCTGGGTCGTCAATGGGTTAAAGCTCAGGCCGAGCTTATCCTCGACGAAACTCTTGGCAACTGCCGGCCAGTCGACGCCGGGGAAGGCCACCAGGTGGGCGTTGTAGTTGCCGACGGCCCCGTTCATTTTGCCTTCCAGCTGCTGCTGCTGCAGCTTCGCCTGGAGGCGCTGCACGCGCCGCCCAAACACCGCCATCTCCTTGCCCAGGGTGGTCGGCGTCGCGGTCTGCCCATGGGTTCTCGCCAGCATCGGCAGGTCTGCGTACTCGCGGGCCTTCACCGCCAAGTCCAAGGTGATCTGCGTCAGCAGCGGCAGTAGGCGCTGCGCGCGTAAGTCGTGCAGCATCAAGCCGTAAGCGAGGTTGTTGATATCCTCAGAGGTGCAGGCAAAATGAATAAAGGCTAGCGTTTGCGGCGCCACCCCAACGCTCCTCAGGCGATGCTGCAGGTAGTATTCGATCGCCTTGACGTCGTGATTGGTGGTCTTTTCGATCTCTTTGATCTGCGCCTGCCAATCATGCGCCGTCCCATCGGTCAGCAGCTTTAAGGTCTGCCGCGCCGTCGCCGGTAGATCGATCAGCGGCTTGATCTCCGGCACCTCGGCCAGATGCAGCAGCCAGGCGGCCTCGACCTTGGCGCGGTAGCTGATTAAAGCCCCCTCGCTGGTCAGCTCGCCGAGGCCAGCTAGATGCTTGCGGTAACGGCCATCAAGCGGTGAAATCGCCCACAATTCCCATTGGTCCGGAGCCAAGGATGGCACGGTACAGCCTCCAACATTAAATCGACGACAACAGCCAAAACACCAGGCGCGACCAAGGCCTATACCATGCACCCATGTAGACTTCCAGTGGACACGGGGGAGCTGGTCGATTAAATGGGAGCACGGGACGACAACCTTTTTTCAGTCAGGAACGAACCAGCATGACGGCTTCTTCGCAGGTCACCGTATTGGTCGGCGCTCAATGGGGCGACGAAGGCAAAGGCAAGTGGATCGACGTGTTGGCGGCCGATGGCGATCTGGTCGTCCGCTATCAAGGCGGCAACAACGCGGGTCACACGCTGTACGTCTCTGGCAAAAAAGTCGTCCTGCACCAGCTGCCGAGCGGTATCTTTCATTCCAGGCAGACCAGTGCCTTGGCCGCCGGGGTCGTCATCAATCCGGCCCAACTAGTCGCGGAGATCAGCAAGGTACGCGACCAAGACGTCCACCTTACGCCGGAGCGTTTGTGGCTATCCGGTCGGGCCCACGTCATCACCCCGTGGCACATCCATGTCGACGAGCAACGCGAAAGCCGCAGCAAATCGGCGATCGGCACGACCAAACGCGGCATTGGCCCAACCTACGGCGACAAAGCGGCTCGCTCCGGCCTGCGCGTGGGCGATTACGTGGACAAGGCGGCGCGCGGGCGTTGGATCCAACGGATGAAAGAGGTTGAACCGAGCTTCGGACCGTTGCTGACGACCTCGGCAGACGCCTGGGCCGCTTTTGAAGCCGCGGCTGACGCCTTAAAGCCCTTTGTCTGCGACGCCGAAAGCCGCATCCGCGCTGCCGCCCGTGCCGGCAAGAAGGTTCTACTTGAAGGCGCCCAAGGAGCGCTGCTCGACCTCGATCACGGCACCTACCCTTTCGTCACCAGTAGCAGCACCGGCGCCGGTGGTGCTTGCCAAAGCATCGGCTTGCCACCGCGGCAGATCGACCGAGTCATCGGCATCGCCAAAGGCTATGTCACGCGGGTTGGTGCGGGACCATTCCCCACCGAGCTACACGATGAGGTCGGCGCTTTGATCGCCAAGAAGGGCCAGGAGTTTGGCGCCACCACTGGCCGGCCGCGGCGCGTGGGTTGGCTGGACGGTGTGGCCTTGCGCTACGTCGTGCAGGTGAATGGCCTCGATGCCGTCGTGCTAAACAAGATGGACATCCTCACGGGATTGCCGGAAGTGAAGATGTGTGTGGCCTACCACCACCCGGTGCTTGGGGAGTTGACCGAGTTGCCGTGGAGCAGCGATGTGCTGGCGGCGTGCGAGCCGGTGTATCAGACCTTTCCGGGGTGGAGCACCGAGATTCCTAAAAGTGGGTCGATGGCGCAGCTACCGCCGGAGGCTAAGGCCTTTGTCGCGGCGGCAGAGGCTTTTTGTGGGGCGCAGATCACGATGGTTGGCACGGGGCCGGGTCGGGATGATGCGTTGTATCGAGGGTAAGCCCAGGCTGAGTTAGTGAGCGATGGTTAGGGGCTTATCGCTTTCAACTTGGAGAAAGACACCGCTAGACGGGGTGCCGATGGCTTCGGCCATGACGGTGACCGTCGTGAGGGTCTTGACCGGATAGAGGAACGGGGTGCCGGGCTGCATGTCGCGGTACTGGACGCGCTCCGAATTCTCGTCAAAGATCACTAAGCGCAGGCCGTGGACGGGTCCGTGCCCGATGTTGACCGGGCGAAAGCTGAGGGTCTGCGGCATGTCCGTGGCCGTCAACATGATCCGCGCGGCTAGTGGAACATAGGTCGTGGCGGGTTGGGGCATGGTGACGTCCTTGCCCTTGGGCAGGTTGGTCAGCAGAAAGCCGCCGCCCCGGTCGTTGACGGGAGGTGGCCGACGCTTTCCCGCAGCGAGGTTTAGGCTGCTCAGAGCCAGCACCGCCATCATGATCGTCGCACGCTGGCGCTGCATAGAGAGTCCCCGCTATTGGTGATGCACCTTTGAATTTTATAAGACAGATCGCCAGCACAGCAAGCGCGAAAAGCAAGCCGCGAGAGTCGCTGCGCTAAACATAAGATTGTCGGCGAAGGACAACTGGGCGCCCTCAATCTTTAGGCTTGCCGCGCCGATAGTCCTCTCGGAATGAGATATGACTTAAACATCCGGCTAGAGGCTATCCTTGGAACTCGACCGAGTCCTAAAAGTGGCGGTGCGCGGCGGCGCCAGCGACGTCTTGCTGAAGACCGGTACGATTCCTCGGTTTCGTTTTAACGGTGAATTGGTCGGCCTGAGCGATGGCAAAGAAATCACGCCGGAGATCATGCAAAAGTGGGTCGAGCATGTCCTGCCACCGCATCTGCAGCAACGACTGCGGACGGCTGGTGATGTCGACTTTGCCTACCAAATTGGCACCGGTCACCGCTTTCGCGTCAACCTGTTTCGGCAACGCCAAACCTTCGGCATGGTGCTGCGCGTCATTCACCCGGCAGTCAAATCGCTGCAGGAAATGCAGATGCCAGACATCCTCGCGCAGCTAGCCAACGAGCGTCGCGGCCTTATCCTCGTCACCGGCGCCACGGGTTCTGGTAAATCCACCACTCTTGCCAGCATGGTCCAGCAGATCAACATGGAACGCGCCGCGCACATCATCACCATTGAAGATCCGATTGAATTCAACTTTCGCGACGGCTGCTCGACCATCAACCAGCGCGAGATCGGCAGCGACTCGGAGTCCTTCGCCTCGGCGCTGCGCGCGGCCCTGCGGCAAAACCCCGACGTCATCCTGGTCGGCGAGCTGCGCGATCAGCAAACCACCGAAACCGCCTTGATGGCGGCCGAAACCGGCCACTTGGTGCTATCGACCCTGCACACGATCGATGCGGTTGAAACCATCATGCGGCTGCTCTCCTACTTTCCGGCGTCCCAGCATTCCGTCCTGCGCCAGATGCTGGCTAGTACACTAAAAGCGGTGATCTCACAGCGCCTGGTGGCCCGTGTCGATGGCCAAGGGATGGTTGCGGCGCACGAGATCCTGGTCGTCAACGCTGCAGCCCGGGACATCATCCTTAGGTCCGAAAGCTTCGCCAACCTGCACACGGTGATTACCAGTGGCGGCGAGACGCACGGCATGACCAGCTTCGACGCCTCCCTCCTGGCACTCCTCGAACGCGGTGTGATTAGCCGCGAAGAGGCCCTCGCCCAGGCCTCGCAGCGCGACAATATGCTGCTAAAAATGCGCGGCGTGACGACCTAATGAGTGATGACGTCGCGAAAGTGTTACAACATCTCAAGGGTGAGCTGCCGCTGCCACGCCTCAATCTCAGCGAAGCGGACAAGGACGAATTGGTCAGACGCCTTGGGCCGCGCACCGCGCGAAGTATCGTCCGGGCCAAGTCAGACTATCCCATCGCCCGGATCCCTTTTCTGTTCTCCACACTGGATACCCAGGACGTGGTCGACTTACTGGCTAACGACGTGTTAGCAGCCATCGCCAGGGTGTTGCCGGCAGCGGCAAAAATCAAGGGTGGCAGAAGGTCCTAAGGAGTGGCGGCAGATGCAGCCGAAGCGCGGTGAATCACGACCATCGCGCCCGCGAAGATAAAGACTCCACCCAGCCACATATGCCCTGAACCCAGCGCCAACTCCCAAAAACCGGCGCGACCCAGGGCCACCATGGTGATGACGCGCGCTAGATTTAGCGTAAAGGCCAGGATCAACGCTAAGACGATTTCTTTACATAGTTTAGCCATGTGATCGCCGCCAGCCCAAAACACCAAGCAGGTGGCGACATAGGTCACCATAAAGTCGTAACCACTGCAGCCAAATAAAAACTCAACCGGCCTCTGATTGATGTACACAACGGCCCCAGCCATCGGCACATCGCTAAACAAGATACCAATCACGAATTTGCTCGCCGCCATCAGCGCTGCGAGCAGACCGGCGCCCAGTGGACCAAGCACTGGACCGGGCAAAAACACCATCACGGCCAGCGCGGCAAGTGGAGGAGCGCAACGCTTGAGTAGGGCCTTGCCTCCCAGCCAATAGGCCACACCGCCCCAGTAGACGAGGTAAGCATAGATCGCTAGGGACTTACTCGGAGCCACCGTCAGGGCGGAAACGAGCACCGACTGCGCTGGGAGCATCATTATCCAAGCACCTGGATGGTCCAGCTTTAAGACTTGGCGAGGCCACTGCCGCAGTAAACTAAGCAGCGCCAGTGCCGCGATGGCGATGCGTTCGTAGCGCAAGGCTTCGTCCCCGAAGTAAAACCCGGCGACGGTGTAGAGTTGGCACAAAGGCAATGCCAGCACTAAGGCGACGGTGAACTTCTGCCAGGGTGGTAACGACAGGAACATGCCGGCACCTCTTGAAGGGACGATTCTTAGGACTTGAGGCGCTTTTTAAGCATAAAGGCTGCGGCGGCAAGACCGAGGGGAATAGCAGCTGGCGGCAGGGGTAGAGATGGCGAGCGTGGGGTCGAACTCGAGGTCGAGGTTGAACTCGAAGGTGAAGTTGAACTCGAAGTTGAGGCTGAACTCAAAGTAGCTTTGGAATCGGAGCTGGTCGTCGCGGTCGAGTTGGAAGGCGCGACCGTCGATACAGCCAGGTTCTCTGACCTTTCGGAGTTGTTCATCAGGCGATCGTTGCGAACCATGTGACGCATCGACCAGACCGAACCGGCCGAAAACATACTCAAAAGCAGCGCCATAATTAATTTTAGCATGGTGAATCCCAAAAATTGACTTAGCCCCGATTGCGGAGCCATCTCTTATAATTTTTAGCATAAGAATGCAAACTTTTTATCCTATAAGGACTTTATTATAATTTTCTAATGTATTTATTATATTGCGGTTAATTTATAAAACTCCAATCTTTTTAGATTGTTGAAACTTTGCCTAGGCGTTGTTGTGCCGTTGTGACTTTTGGCTGCCGGCACGCGCTACAGCATTTTTGGCCAAACGGACCGAGCTTTAGAGGCCGGACTTTGCGCCAACCTCACAGTTAAGGCACATCAAAAGGCCTGACCAAAAATCCAGCAACTACCATGCGTTAAGGGGTTGTCTGCAGATTTAGCTAAAGTCGAGACACGTTTTGTCCGACTTCAGAAGGAAGGTGAAGCTGCAAACCCCTTCCAGGAGCCCGTCCAACGTGCCCACACGCATGCACAACAACGCATTCAAGACCGCCGAGGCCTACCGCAGGGCTGGAGTCTGGGTCATGCTGTCTTGCACCACAGTGATCCCCCTAACCCTACTTTCGTGTCAGAAGCAACGCATCAAGGTCAAAGGAACCGACCTAGCCACGATCCTAGCGGCAGATCGTAAGGGGTCCCATGGAGTCCCAATTGATCTGCCAGGAGCGTTGGAAGCGGCGCGCGAGGTGTTCCAAACCAGAGGCGTGATCAATCTGAGCATCAACAGCGAGCAGATTTCGCCAAATTCCCCTTTAGAACTGATCAACTCGACCACCGGTTTTACCCTCATCAAAGCACCGGCCGGCGCAATGGGCTTGACGCAAGAAGGCGACGACGCTGAGGCGCAACCCGCATGGAATCTGCTCGGATCCGGATATGAATTCAAACTCATCATCTACCCATTGGATCCTTCCTTTGTTGGCAAGTTTGCCTACGGCGACAACCAGCTGCAGCTTAACGTTGGCGATCAAACCGCGCCTAAAGACGCCAAACAAAAGGTCGTGATGCGAGATTTTACCTACTTTGCCCCAGCCTCGGCATTGTTTTCTACCAACGACCAGCAGGTCGGCGGTATGCAAGGCGAGATGATCTCCGTGTCCGGTCCATTCACCGCTAGTGGAGCCGAAGAATTGGCAGTCGGAACGATCGGGATCCTCAACAAGTGACGGGCAAGCCATTGCGCTTTTTGTACTCAATGCTCCTGTTTACCGCAGTGTCCCAGAGCCTCTGCTCAGGGGATGCGGGGGCCGCCGACATCAATGAGTTTGGCTACAGTGGGCGACTAGTCCATTCCTCCGGCAAACCGGTCGACGGACCCGTCGCCTTAAGAGCTACGTTCTACCATGACAACAAAGGTCAATGGCCGGTTCTATCAATTACAGAAGGTTTGGAAAACGTCGGACTGCAACAAGGTATCTTCCAATTTCGATTAGTCCTCAAGGCCGCCGACTACGACAAAGTGTTCAGCGACGTGTCGCAACCGGTATGGATACAAATCACTGACCTAACTCACAACTCATCGGCTCCCTACCCGCTGCAGCAAATCATGGTGACACCCTATGCCGCCAAGGTACCCGTCGACGGATTGACCATCGGCTTTAACAGCGATGGCAAACTGGCGGTGGGACCATCAGGAGCGCCCGGAGCCAATCAGTTTGTCACCAAAGGCGGGAATGGTCAGTTTGTCTGGGCGACGCCCACGACCAGCGCGTCCGCATTACAAGGACAAAACATCAGCGCAACGGCTCCGGTGTCAGGTCAGGTGTTGAAATTCGACGGCACGCAGTGGCTGCCCGCGACCCTGTCCAGTGGCAGTGGGACACTGACGTCGATTTCCGGCTCTGCTCCACTAGCTGTGAGCGGATCCGCGACCTCGCCATCCCTGTCGATCACCCAGGCCACTAGTATCAGTGACGGCTACATCAGTGCCTCGGATTGGCTGAGTTTTACCGGCAAACAGGCAGCTCTTGGTTTTACCCCGGTCAACAAAGCTGGCGACTCGATGACTGGCGGCCTCAATATGGGCGCCAACACCCTAACTAACCTTGCGGCACCTGCGTCTGCAAGTGACGCGGCGACGAAAGCCTACGTCGATGCCAACGCCCTGCGTCGCGATGGGAGCGTTCCGTTGTCGGCCAACTGGGCCGTTGGCGATAAAGACGTCACGGGTCTTGGTAATGTTGGCATCGGCGCCACTAGAACCTTAACCCTCGGGGTGTTTACCAACGCCACAGAAGCCACG
>JAPLFX010000189.1 GCA_026390445.1 Pseudomonadota bacterium | reverse complement strand
GGCCACAAATTTATAGGCTGCATCGGCATGCTGAAGCCACGCGGTCAGGGCAGGCATGGTACTGCCAGGAGCATTCTGCTCAAGGACAGCGGCCATGGCCCCGCAGTGCGTGTGGCCGCAAACGACGATATCCCGCACCTTGAGGACCTCGACGGCATACTCAATCGACGCAGTTTCACCGCCACCATGCGGCCACGGTGGGACGATGTTGCCGGCATTGCGTACGACGAAGAGATCCCCCGGCGAGCTTTGTGTGATCAGCGACGGGCAGATGCGCGAATCAGAGCAGGTGATAAATAGTGCCTGCGGATGCTGACTGGTCGCTAGACGCGAAAAAAGTTCGCGTTTGGTCTGAAAGATATGACGACGGAAGTTCAATACCCCCGCGAGTAATCTTTGCATGATCGCCCTCCCATGAATGGTGAATAATCAACGATATCGGCCGATCGAAGCTTCGCTCAAATGGATAATCTAAATGGGTAGCATCTATTTAGGCGAATCTATGACTGACTTTTGCGGCAAAAAGTCTCGCCTCCGCTGAAGCCATACCTATTGGCGTCTAGGCCCACCCTTGCGACTGCGGGCTTAAGTTCTAGATATTCTATTTTTACCAAGTGAACAGCTTCGATATATGCGAAGTCATGCCATGTAAATATAAATTTTTTAATCTAAAAAAATATGCTTAGCCTAGATCTATAAACATTACATCGAGTCACTTTATAAACTCCAATTGATTTGACCAAAGGAGAGCGACCATGATGATCGTACGTAAAATGGTGAAGTTGACCTGCGCGCTTGCTCTAGTCGCCGGAACAAGCCAAGCTCTGGCGCAGCCGACGCACAGCCGCAACTCCTGGACTAGCTGGAGAGGCCAGTGGACGGGAGACTTCTGGAGCTCAGGTAATTTTGGCGGTATGACCCAAGTGATGACCTGCGTAGCGGTCGATGGTTCGGTTGGCAGTCCGGAGTTCTGGGCTACGGGCACGGGCGAGGAGGTCGCGCGCAGCGCCTATGGACAGGCTCTGGATTGGGTCAACGTTGCCGATCGCAACCCCGCATACATCGAGGTCTGGTGCGGCTACTAAGGACCCGCGACCACGGACATCCACCCCTGCCCGGCTGGGCCAATCTCGCGCAGACGATTGGCCCAGCCGGGTTTGCATTTGCCGCAGCCTGACTGTACGGTGGCCCGAGTGTCCCTGCTAACGCCCTCGCTCATTGAGGCTAATATGCTCCATCACCTAGAATTTTATGTCAATGACCTGGTTTCAAGCTTAGATTTTTGAGGCTGGTTCCCCGAAAAGCGCGGCTGCGTGCCCTTTCAAAAATGGGAACAAGGTCAGAGCTGGCGTTTAGGCGATGGGCCCGATCTGGTGTTCGTGCAAGTCAAAGAACCCTACTCTCCAGTGAAGGGATGTGAATATGGATCTTCGTCTCCCTGCCCTATGTGGCGGAATGGTTGTCGTCATGTTGGGTTGCAAGACCACGCAGGGCGGTTCGAGCCGCGTGCTCCATGACGCAGGCCAGCCGGTTGCCCTCGACAAGTCCAACTGGGTTGAGCTGAGCCGCGACGAGTACCTTCAGAAAGTGCCCAAGCAGGCCGGCTTCGAGGCTGGTGCCTTGTTGTCCGAGGGCCATGTGCTGACCCGCCGTGCCCAGTTCTGGCTAGACGTCTTTGATAAGAGCCTCCGGAATCAATATCCCGACAAGTTGCAGGGAATCCCGAGGCCGCTGGCGGCTGTCATCGCCAGTCCCGACGTCAATGCGTTCGTCAGCAGGCAACCGGTGTGCAAGAAGATCCCCGTGCGCTTGGGGGCCGGTGTGACACCATCAATTCCCGACGCGGGGTATATCACTCCAAATTGGCAGGGCGTGCTCACGATCGTCGCCGATGACGCGTGTATCCCACGTGCAGTGACTGCGACCGACCTCGACAGCATCCGCAAGACGCCGACCCCTGGCTCTTGCGATATCGCCCTTGCTAAGGGCAGCACCGATGCAGCACCGATTTTGCAGGTATCGGCTGCCTGTCCTTTGTCAAAGGCACTGGCTGGCAAAACGCTCGCTAAGGGCCTCGTGGGACCTCAAGTTGCCAACTGGGTGACGTTTTACTCGCAGCTTTTCACGACTGGCAGTGACGAACGGGAGTTTGCCGCCACTGCGGCGCACGAGTTGGGCCATTACTACAGGGCGCATCATGTTGGGGACGGGGTTGCGTATAACTTCTTTTACAAGGTTGGTCATGGGTCGTACGGCAAGCGACCTGTGCCAGATCCAAGCCTAGCCCAAATAGGTGAGCAGGCGATCAACGCGAGCATTCGCCTAGAGCGGCTCGGCAGTGTCACGGTGCCGGAGGACGGGGGATTTCTTCCAGCTCTCTCGGCTAACCTACAATTCATAGGGTCCAGGATCGTTGCTCTGGGCCTTTGCGGCGCCAACGATCATTGTACGGACCTTTGCAGGAAGTTCTCCATGCTGCCAAGTCCCGGATCATCCGGGACCGGTCATGCTACGGCGCTGCCTGCACAGTCTGATCCAGGATCAACAAGTACTGTACCCAACCCGCAGGGCGGCACACATCTCACCGCTGTAGCAACGCCGGCCTATGTTAGGAGCTACTTGGACTGCGCATCACTGGTCGCATTCAAGTTGGACCCAAAGACGCCTCCTCTCAAGCAGCAGCCGCTTGTACTTTTCGATGTGTGGCTCAATGCAACTGATGCGCGTATCCCGGACAGCTTTTGGCAGCTAGAGGCCGCAGCTGCGCACGCCGCTGACTTTGGTGCGGTCACGACGGCCGTCAACGACAGGCTCAAGAGCATCTTAGCTGCTGACCAGGCCACGCTCCAACAGGCGTTCAGTCAGGGCCTCGGCTACTACACGGATGAGCAGGAGGCCGACGAACTCTCGGCAGAATGGCTTGCGAAAGTCGGGATCGACCCAAAATTTGCCGTGCAACGGTACCTTGATTTCCTGGTGTCAGAGGTATCAGATGCGCACCCGAGCACCGCTATCAGCATGCCAGGGCCGAGCGAGTGCCGAGCACTTTATGGCCGCGGTTGGCGAGATAGGTCCGGCAAAAGTATCTTCATTCCAATCGGAGACTATGAGGACGCCCATCATAATTCGTGCTACCGCGCATTCAACCTAGACCGGGACATCAAGGCTCACGCGTACGTGGTCGCGCCGTCGGCGCCAAATCCTCCGGCGCCATCTTGGGCAGAGCTCATGACAACGGCTGCAGGCTTGACCGTACGGAGGCCGTAGCACTCCAGGTTCTGCCATCTTCTTGCTGCGTTCAATCCCTGATCGAGACGCTGTAGCCATCCTTCCGACCTACGTGGATTGACGCGCCTCATCGGCGATAAGCTGGTTTCGCACGATTATATTGTTTCGAACGACGCGATCGATCGCATCCAGGATCAGGTGCATCACCTGCATTGGCGCTCATTCGTGCGCAAGCTTTGGCAGGACGACTTGCCAGGTTTGAGTCGCTTGGCTGCGCCCACCTGAGCTTAGTCACAGTCCGGTATTTCGCCAAGGTTTGCGGCTGCGCGAAAAAAAAGTGGACACTCCCCGGCAAGTCCTGCCAGCGAATGTCCACGTCTCACAGTCACGAACGAAGGTCTTACTTCGCAGGTTCGCCAGCGGCAGGAGCAGCAGCGTCTTTGCCTTTAGCGTGCTTGCCTTTCTTTTTGGCGTGAGCAGGCTTGCCGGCTTTTTCGTGGTCGGCTGCCTTAGGGGCTTCAGCAGCAGGAGCGACGGCAGGAGCTTCAGCAGCAGGAGCTGGAGCAGGTGCTGCTGCTTCTTCAGCGTGGCTGACGGAGGCGAAGAGCAGGCTAGCAGAGAACAAAGTGGCTACGAGTTTCATGAGATCTCCTGAAAAAAACTTGGGGACAATAAAACTGCAATCAACATGATTACAGCACGACACTTAACTCATCAGTGGGCGACTGACTCGCCGTCGCTGCACCCTGGGACGGCCCGAGGGACAGCGGGAATGGAGCCATCAACGATCAACAACAACCGCTGCAACAGAGCTCAAACCCACGACCAATCTTAGTGGTGCCGGGGAGCCATCGATCGTTGCGGGTATCATGAATCTCGCCGGTCAAGGACCGTGCCTCCACTAAAATCAATTCAATCTCGATGTCCTTAAGCTCCATCTCTAGGCCTTTAAAGTCAAGCTATTTTTCGGTTGTGATCGCTGCATCACGGCGCTGGGAGGTCTCATCTTTCCTAGCCAAATAAGCTCTCCAGCCACCATATTTGGTAATGTCTTCTGCACCTAATAAGGCCGCTGGTTCGCAGACGAAGCATTTAACTTGCTGGCCGGATGCGAGTACGGCCGTGCCGATGGCCAGAGGGCTTGGTACGGCATCGACAAAGGTGCCAAAGGCTGCTGCGTTCATCGCCCAGACCTCCAGTTCAATGCCTGGTCCGACGAAGCCTGGCTCGAGGACCAAGCCGGGTTTAGGCGGAATGGTGCCGGACAGGGCGTAGAGCTTGTAGTCCGTCGATGTTCGGGTCGTGGTGACCAAGTAGGCACCTCGTGACGTTAACTGGTGGTTGAGCGGCTGTCCTTGCAGATGGGCGCCGACGACAGCTAAGTGAATATGCGCCGCGGCAGAAGGGAGTCGGGTGCCCATGGCCCCCAGCTCGCCACCACGGGCCGCGTGGAAGCGGCCAGCCAGTTCGCACAGGGCGTCATCGGTAAACGCCGGAGCCAACAGGCTGATACCAAACGGCAAGCTATTGCTGCGAAACCCGGCCGGAACTGCGACGGCGGCCAGGTCGAGGAGGTTGGCGAAGTTGGTGTAGTAGCCGAGCTTGCTGTTGAGTCCGAGCGGATCAGCCTCGACGGCGCTCTTCTTGAAGATCGTCGCGGCGGTCGGGACGGCTAGGACGTCGATGCTGCGCCAAGTCGACTCGGTTTGGCGCTTTAACTCCTGCAGGCGGTAAAAGGCCAAAAAAGCATCGCTCGCTTTTAAGGCGCTCGCCGCACTGATAATGGACTCCGTCACCGGCAGCAGTGCCTTAGGATGTTCGGCTAGGAAGGGGCCGATCGCTGCAAGGCGTTCGGCGACCCACGGGCCGTCGTAGAGCAATGCCGCGGCCTCGCGAAACGGAGCGAAATCAATCTCGACGCGCCGCCCACCGCAGGACTCCAGCGTGGCGATGGCTTGATCAAATAAGGCTGCAGCGGCGGTGTCACCGAAGAAGGTCAAGTCGCTGTGCGCTGGCACGCCAAAGTGAAAGGCGCTCGGTAATGCACGCTGCGACCCATCACGACTATAGGGATCTGCCCCATCGTAGCCGCTGACGATTTGCCCAACGGCGGACGCGTCGTCGCAGGTCAGCGCGAAGACGCTGATGCAATCAAGGGTGCGGCAGGCAGGGACCAAGCCACGGCTGCTCAGCAGGCCGCGGGTGGGCTTCCAGCCGACGATGTTATTAAAGGCTGCGGGCACTCGTCCAGATCCAGCGGTGTCGCTGCCTAGCGCGAAGCTCACCAGTCCGGCGGCCACGGCGACGGCGGAGCCAGAGCTCGAACCACCGCTGATATAGTCGGCGTCGAAGACACAGCTGGGCGCGCCGTAAGGAGAGCGCGTTCCCACTAGGCCGGTGGCAAATTGATCGAGATTGGTTTTGCCGATGAGCAAGGCGCCAGCCGCCATAAGCTTGGCGACGACCGGGGCCGTGTCCTGGGCGATATGAGAAAAGCTGGGACAGGCCGCGGTCGTTGGTAAACCGGCGACGTCGATATTGTCTTTGACCGCAAAGGGAACGCCGTAGAGCGGAAGGTCGTCGCCAGCGTGCTTGCGTGCTTCAAGCTCTTGGGCCGCGACCAGCACGGCTGCCTTCGGCAAGAGGTGAATCCACACAGCATCGTCGCCGCGAGCGGCTATGCGCGCAAAGACCGCGTCGATCAACGCACTTGGCTTCAGTGCACCGGATTGATAGGAACGGGCCAGAGCGGCGAGGTCCAGGCTTTGGGTCACGGTCGTGTCAGCGGTCATGTGAGGTCCTTTTCGTGACTCCTGCAGTGAGGTCCTTCAAGTGAGTTAAAGGTCCAGTACGATCAGCGGCTGTCCAGCATCGACGATTTTGCCTTTGCCGACAATCACGCTCTGGACGACCCCGTCGCGCGGCGCCTCGACGGTGACCTCCATCTTCATGGCTTCGATGACAGCGATCGCCTGACCGGATGTCACCTTATCTCCAGATCTAACGCCGACCGACCAGACGCTCCCCGCAATCGGTGAGCCAATGACCTGATTGGCATCGTATTCGGGCATTGCCTCGCTAGTCGCTGGGTCGACGTCCGCCGTAGGGCCACTGCTGCCCGATAGTTCTTCGGTCCAACGCTCCCGCTCAGCGTCAAAGGCCTGTTGCTGAGTGGCCTTAAACGCCGCAATGCTTACGCGCTCTTGCTGTAAAAAGGCGTGATAGTCTCGGACATGAAAGGTCTCGGTGCTGATGTCGAGGTTGACCCGGCCGTTGGCAAAGGCGCGGCGGAACTCTCCTAGCTCGGCCTCAGCCATCGGATAGAACTGCACTTGGTCAAAAAAGCGCAGCAGCCATGGTTCGCCCGCAGTGAATTCCTTGGTGACGCGGTGGGTATTCCACACCGGCACCGTACGGCCAACCAGCTGATAGCCGCCTGGGCTTTCCATGCCGTAAACACACATATACACGCCGCCGATGCCGACCTCGCCCTCGGCCGTCCAGGTCCTTGCTGGATTATATTTGGTGGTCACCAGCCGGTGCCTTGGATCGATCGGCACGGCACAAGGCGCACCGAGGTAGACATCACCTAAACCTAATACCATGTAGCGTGCTTTGAAGATCGTCGCCTCGACCTCATCGATACTGCTGAGGCCATTGATGCGGCGAATAAATTCGACGTTGCTCGGCAGCCAAGGAGCATCGTTGCGCACCGATTGGCGGTATTTGGCGATCGCCTCTTTGGTTGAACTGGCATTAAAGGCGAGTGGCAGGCGCAGGATGCGCGTGGTGAAGCTTAAATCCTTTGCCAAAGGCAACTCGGCCTCGGCCTTGAACAGGGTGTCAAGGAGCGTCTCGCGCGGCAAAACGCGGCTATCAAAATGGATTTGGAGAGAACGCACGCCCGGCGATAGTTCGATGACGCCAGTAAGCGGGTGCTGTTTAAACCATTCCATCAGTGCATGAACGCGAAAGCGCAGATCGAGATCAAGGATCAACGGTCCGTACTCGATCAGGATGTATTTATCGCCTGCCTGGCGGTAGACGACACCGGGGCTGGCCTGCGAGGGTGGTCTGGTGGCTAAAATCGCTTCATCAAGGCCACTCGCCGTGACGGTGGCGGCGACTTTTGCGGGCGATAAGGGGGCGCTCCCTAGCGCTGCCAGCTGCTCTAGTTGCGCATCTTGAAGGCGTTCGGCGGCAAGAGCGGCCGCGAAGGAGGTGAGCTTGAAGCGGATGCGATCGCCCGGGCGCAGCTGTCCCACCTTCCAAAGATCGGCTTTGACGATGGTTACGGGACAGACAAAGCCGCCGAGACTAGGTCCATCTTTGGCGAGGATGACCGGCATGTCGCCGGTGAAGTTGATGGTGCCGACGGCGTATTCGTTGTCGTGGATGTTTGACGGATGCAGCCCAGCTTCGCCACCATCGGTGCGCGAAAACACCGGCTTTGGCCCGATGAGCCGGATCCCAAGCCGATTGGAGTTGTAGTGCACCGTCCAGTCGGATTGCAGAAAGGTCTGAAAGAAGTCCTTGGTGAAGAAGTCCGGCGCGGCGTGTGGGCCGCACAGGACGGCGAGGTCCCAGTGGTTGCCGTAGTCGGGACGCAGGGCCAGTGGTGCGGCGCGTAAGGGTGGTCGCGGCTCGGGCGATGGGCACAGGTCGAGCACGTCGCCATGGCGCAAGGTGCGTCCACCGTGGCCGCCAAACTTACCTAGGCTAAACGTCGCCTTGCTACCCAGGTAGGTTGGTACATCGAAGCCGCCCGACACCGATAGGTAAGTCCGGCAACCACCACCGCTGATCCCGCGCAGGCGCAGCACGCTCCCGGCTGGTACGCGGATGCTCTCCCAGTAGGGGACTTCGGCGCCGTCCAGGTCTGCGGCCATCGCCGCACCGGTTAAGGCGATGATGCTGTCGCGGTTGAATTTAAGCGTCGGACCGCGCAGCGTGATCTCTAAGCCCGCAGCTGTCGCTGCGTTGCCGACCAATTCGTTGCCCATGCGAAAGGCATAGTCGTCCATGGGTCCCGATGGCGGAATGCCGACGGCCCAATAGCCGTGGCGTCCTGGATAATCCTGGATACTGCTTTGGGTTCCGGGTTCAATGACGTCGATGCTGGCGGCCTGGTAGGGGAAGTCAGCCAACCACGCCGTGTGCACCTGGGCTTTAGCAAAATCGCTCGACGCAGCGATTTGCCGCAAATATGCTAGGTTTGACGCGATGCCGGCGACGGCACTAGCGGCCAAGGCGGCGTGCAGTTTTGCCACGGCTTCGTCGCGGCTCACACCGGTGACGATGATCTTGGCAAGCAGCGGGTCGTAATTGGCTGAAACCTCGGTGCCGCGTTCGATCCATGTATCGACCCGGGCGGCCGTTGCAAAGGTCGCTTCGGTAAGTAAGCCGGCACTCGGACGAAACGCATTATTTGGGTCCTCAGCGTAGACGCGGGCTTGAATCGACACACCGTTTGGTCGGTAGACGAAGCCACTAAGGTCGAGGTCTCCCGCCGCCTG
>JAPLFX010000141.1 GCA_026390445.1 Pseudomonadota bacterium | reverse complement strand
CTCGTGGCGTAGTTGCGCCGCTTCAGCCTGGGTCGCGTAGGGTCCGAGAATGGTGTCGGCGGGATCGCCTGGCACAATATGAATCAGCAGGGACACCACCACCACCACGCAGGTGGCAACTGGGATCAGGGACAATATGCGTCGGGCGATGAACACCAGCACGGTCGTGGATCCTCTCAGTAGACTCAGGGATAAGGGACTGTCGGTTTAGGGGACTATGGGTTTAAGGTTTGCTGGTGTGACTCAGGGCGCTAAGCCGTCCATCGGCATAGACTTCAAAACCCTGAATGTCCTGGTTGTGAACGGCAAAAACATCCTCGTGCCAGAGAAAGGTGTACGGAGCGTCGTTGGCAATGATCTGCTCCGCCTCGGCGTAGGCATCTTTGCGCGCGCTGGGATCTGTCGCTGCTCTACCTAAGGTGAGTAGCCGGTCCAAAGCAGGGTTGCTGTACCAGCCGCGGTTGCCACCATCCGGAGGGAAGCTCGCTGTCGCAAAGGCGAAACGGTAGATGTCGGGATCCTTAAAGCCAATCCAACTGAGGCTCCACATCTGCACGTGACCATGCTCGACGTCGGCCTTAAAACGGCCCCATTCTAGGGTTTCGACGGTGACATGGACACCGATCTGGCGCAGCTCGGCGCCGATCGCCTTGGCCACAGCGACTCGGGTTTGGTCGGTGGTGGTCTTGAAGGAGAGGCTAAAACGCTTGCCGCTGGCATCGGCTTTTAGTCCGGCTTCGTCGAGAAGCGCCTTGGCCCGTGCCGGGTCATAGCTGGGAGCCTTGAGGTTTTGCGCATAGAACGGATCAGACTGGAGCAGCATCGTCGCCGCCGGGACCGCCATGCCGTTTAGCACATATTTGATGATCTTATCCTTGTCGATGGCCAGCGCGATGGCGCGGCGGACCTTGACCTGGCTGAGCAGGGGGTCGCGCATGTTAAATCCCAGGTAGGTGGTGTTAAGGCCACTGCGGTGTTGGAGTTTTAGCTTTGGATAGGAGCGCGCAATCACGGTGAGCTTGTCGCGACTGAGCAGGTTTTGCACCATGTCTAGTTCGCCGGCGATGAGCTTGGCGTAGCGAGTGTTTTCGTCTTTGACGATCTTTAGTGCGACCTTTTGCAACTTAGGCGGTGCACCGAGGCTATAGTGTGGATTGGGTACTAAGTCATACTCGGACGGTGCCACGGCCTGCAAGACAAAGGGACCGCAGCCCTGGGATTGGCTTGGTTGACTCATCAGCGGGCCCGCTGCAGCCTGTGCCGGGAGGATGCCGACGACGAGGTTGGCGACGAAGCTGGCATCGGGACCCTGCAGCTGAAACACCACGGTTTTAGCATCGATGGCCGTCGCGCTGACGAGGCCGGCGAAAGCACCACGGCGTGGTGACGGCTTGGCCGTGGCCTCAAGCTTGAAGAATTGATAGGTGGCTGCGACGTCGCTTGCTGTCACCACGGCGCCGCTGGAAAACTTGATGCCTGGTTGCAGTTCGACCTTTAGGGTCGTTGGTGTCGTCCACTGCCAGCCGCGTGCTAGCAGCGGCCGCAGCCGACCTTCGGCATCTGGACTAAGAAGGGCGCAGTGCAGCAGATCTTCGAGGTATTGGCTATTGGCATCGACCGCATAGCGAGGGTCGATGGTGCGCGGTTCTGCTTCCCAGGCCAGGGTTAATACTCCTGGTGCGGCAAGCGTTGCTGGGGGCGTCAGCATTCCTGCGGTGGCGACCCAGGCAGCGGCTGCCAGAGCACGAAACATACGCGCAAACCTCGAAGAAAAGGACATTTCGCTCAGGATAGCAGCCTGCTCGGGGGAAGTCCATGGACGGCATGGAGTCTACCTTCTGTCCAGGCTCCAGACAGTGGGCGGTCGAGAGGTTCGCTGCCTTTCAGGTTTTTGCCTTGACTAAGCCTTTATACCTAAGGCAGATGATTGAGTTACAGACCATGGTCTGGTGGGGACTCTATCCCCGTGCTCGCACCTCTCGTGCAGCAGCCACCGCATATCTGCCTTGTCGAAGGCCGCGGACTCGGACTTCCGGACCAGCACCCTTTCAGCGTGAGACCTTTTCATGGATCCAGTCAAGAAGCCGCGGGCCAGCCATGCTGCCGTGCGCGGTGGGGACGATGTTGGTGTGCCGGTGAACGGTTCGCCCGAAGCTGCGACCGCTGCCGACGAACTCGCCGATGAAGCCGCCGCCATGCTGCTGCGCCAGCCGGAAGCCCCAAGGGCGGTGCCACTTAGCGTCAAGCTATCGCATCAGCTTCACACCAAGCTGCTGCGCACCGCACGCGACGAAGGCGTCGACCTCGATGGCTTGGTGCAGGAACTGCTCGCTGAAGGCGTGACCCTTCGTGCCTGGGAAATCATCGAACGCAAGAGCGCGATGCGGGGCCAAGCCCAAGCCCCGAACCAGCCAGTTGCTGGTGGCAATCGGCCGTTCAATGGCAACAGCTACAACCAGCAGCGGCCGAGTAGCGGCGGTAACAACCGCGGCGCAAATGGTAGCGGCGGCGTCAACGGCAATCGCAATCAAGGCGGTCGCAGCGGTGGAGCTCGCCCGCCGGTTGCCAATAATGCTTGGATGGAAGACAAGGCTGCCTTCCTCGAATATGTCCGTAGTCAGGAAAAACGGCGGCGATAAAGCTGCCCGATCATCGCCTTCACAGCCGTTCGTGCTTAGGTAAAAAGAGGAAGCTCCCCATGGAACTATGGTTCACCGAACAAGAGCAAGAGCAGATCCGCACCAGTTGGAAAGCCGAAGAGGTGCTGTTTCGCAGCCAGTCTGAATTTCAGGCTGTGGACGTCATTCAAACCAAGGCCTACGGCAGGATGCTCGTGCTCGACGGCTGCGTCATGCTGACCGATGCCGATGAATTCGTGTATCACGAAATGATCGCCCATGTGCCAGCCTTGATTCACAAGAATCCGAAACGGGTGGTCGTCATCGGCGGCGGTGATGGTGGCACAGTGCGCGAGTTGCTCAAGCACAAGGGGATCGAGGAGATCATCCTTTGCGAGATCGACGGGGTGGTCGTCGATACTTGCAGAAAGTTCTTCCCGAAGGTCGCTGGATGCTTAGACGACAAGCGCGTCAAAGTAAAGATCGGTGATGGCATCGCCTACATGAAGGAATTAAATCAGGAGATCGACCTTGCCATCATCGACTCGACCGATCCGATTGGTCCTGGCGAAGGCTTGTTCTCGGGGGAATTCTATCGCTCGGTGGCTAAAGCGCTGAAGCCTGGTGGGCTTATGGTGGCGCAATCTGAAAGCCCCTGGTACAGCAATGTCATCCTCGGCCGTATTCATCGCAATATCAGCGCTGGTTTCAAACATAAGCGCTCGTACATGGGGGCGATACCGACCTATCCACGGGGCCTATGGTCTTGGACCATGGCGGGCCAGGACGCCTTTTCGCCGGCCGATTTCGACCGCGCTCGGTTTAACGAGATTGCCACAGGTCTGCAATACTTAAGCGCCAATATGGTGGCGTCGGTCTTTGACATTCCGCCGTTCTTTCGCGCAAAGCTTGACGTCAACGAATAGGCCCAGGGTCACGGCGGATGCGTCAAAGCGCCGCTGTGGCCGCTTATTTGCCGGCCAGTGTTGCTGGCTCAACCGGCATTTGTTTGATTTTCATGGCCTGTGCAAACATCCGATAGACGAAGGCTTCGTAGCGTTTAAAGGTATCGACCTTTGATTCCTGCAGGGCGCGAAGGGCAAGGCTGGCAAAGTGGTTGAAGTCGGGACGGTATGAGCTAGCAAAACGCTCGGCGCTTTCGATCTCCAAGCAATGAGCCAAGACGCCTTGGCGCCAAAATGCCCAGTCTTCAAAAGCACCACCGTCGCCTAGGGCAGCCCCGGTTCTTAATTGGTAGCCAGGCAGAACGGGCATTTCCTGCTTAAATGCTAGGCGCCAGCGGCGGTACAGTGCGATGCGCTCGGCATCGGGCTTGAAGCCAAGAGCGGTGATAGCCTCAGGAGATGACGGAGCGACGATCCAATTGATATAGCCGTGGACATCGACGGCGCCGGTGTAATGACGCGCGGCAAATAGGCTGCGGATGGCCTTGGTTTCGGCTTCGCTAAAGCTAGTGCTACCTGGATTTTCGCGTGACACTCCCCAGAGGACGTCAAAGTTGCGATTGAGATTGACGCCGCGTTCGTTCGACCTGGTGCTAGCAAGTTCGCCATCTGGATTGGCATAGGGCATAAAGTCGATGGCTACTGTCGCCCCAAGCTGATTGAGCAAGCTTTCACCTTTGACGTATCTGCTGGCAAGCCATAGGACAAAGGCTGAGGCGCCGCCCTCGTTGCCGTGCAGTCCGCCTTGGACGAGGAACCGTGCGCTTATGTCTCCATGCGCTGGACCGGTTGCGATCACCTGCAATTCGCGGCCGCGACTGCTGCGCTGCGTCGAGTCGTGGGTGAGTTGGCTAATCGAAGTTGCTTGGGTAAAGGTTTTACCTAAGTCGGAATCGGCTTGTGCCAACGCCGTCTGGGTGCACCATAGGGTCCACACACTTAATGTTAAACAGTGGGAAAACAGCTTCAACAGCATCAAGAGCAGCTCCGCACAAAGGGACCTTGCGACCCATGCTGTCCATGTACGAGCCGTTAGCATCCCTGTGCAAGCGCTGATCCAGCGCTAACTGACTGATGCGGTTGGCAATGCAACTAGGGGAGCTGTTAGACGGCTGACTCTATGACTAATGTTTAGACAAAGGCGGATCCGTTGGAGAATCAGGCCAATTGCACAACTTATGGATGGACGGTCCCTGAATTGAAAACCGGCACCCAGACCAACAGTTTGTCGTTGAAAGGAGGTGCCGGTCCGCTCGGAGGCAGATCGTCAATTAGTCGAACTAACTGACACCCACCTCCGCGCTACTGGGACAATGACGACTATTCGTACCCAACAGCATCACCTCCTTTCCTAGGCATATAGCCTATTGGATCTGCGCTTCGGCCAGGTCCATTCTTTTATGGTAGCAGACTTCACCAAAGCGAATGCAAGTTTTTTCGTGTAGCAAAACTTGCCGCGTGGCGGAGCGACTTTGCCCGCTTGCGACACCTGATTAAGTTCGTTATGCTTCAACCTAGACCAGCTTATGCAAGCATGCTCGTTCCACAGGTTCGCATCCCACTTCGGAGTCAACCTTGGCCACCTACAGTTTGCTGCGTTTTCCAACGGCGAAAACCACTTGTCGGCAGGAAATCGCGCTACTTGGTCCGCGGGCCTGGCCCTTCGTGACCTGCCGAAGATTCACCCCTTGGCGCTATTCGGCTTCGCTTGTTTATGGTCGTTATCCGCAGCTGTCGCTGCCGGTACCGCCGGAGGTGGTGCGTTCCATGCCGACGCAGGTAAGAACGAAGTTGCGGCCGACACTGACAAAACAACGATAAGATCCGGTTAAGACAAATCCAGCAGGTGTTAGCGGCGACACCTGGCGCAGAAGACGTATGCTGATTTGTTCGGTCTGTTGATCGATCTTGATGACCTGCGCGTCGTGAAAATAAAACATCGTTTCGCCAAGCGGAAATAGGGCTTTAAACAGCGATTCCTTAAAGCTAAACAGCACGGTTAAGAGCAACCTGTGGCGCTCGTCGTCGCCACCGGCAAGTCCTAGGAGCAGGGTGGCCTCGGCGTTGTTGCAAAGACGTGGCGCGAAATCCAGGCGCATCTTTGCCGGATCTTCAGCATCGATGCCTAGGCTCAGCCACTTGTGAGTTGGTGCAAGCACCAAGCCGACAAAGCCGCTCTTGTGTGTTAACGAACCGACCAAGCCGGGCGGCCAGATCGGTGCCCCGGCGGGAGTTTTGCCGAGTTTTTCCTGGTACTTCGTCAATTGACGCAGAAGCCACCTGGACCTTAAGTACTCGCTGCGCCGGATCTGCGACTTCCAATGCAGGGCTTCGTGCCACTCGCTAGGATGAACGCCCTGCTCTAGCTCGCTGTCGCTGACCAGGAGTTCTGGAGTCAGCCAGTGTAGCAGCCATGGACCGCAACTGATCTGACTCACTTGGCCGCGACATCGGTTGGAGTTTTAAAGAAAGTCTGGCGATAAAAGCGCAGCTCGTCCAGGCTCTCTTGAATATCATCCAGGGCGCGGTGCGAGCCTTTGGGCTTTTTGAATTTCTGTGTTGGGTACCAGCGGCCGGCAAGTTCCTTGATCGTGCTGACATCGATCATGCGGTAGTGCAGGTACGTATCGATGTTTTGCATATAGCGCACCAGGAAACGACGATCTTGCCAGATACTATTGCCGCATAGGGGGCTGTCCTTAGGCTGGCAATGCTCCTTGATAAAATCAAGCGTCTGGCGTTCCGCCTCGATGAGCGAGATCTCCGAGGCCAGCACCTTTGACCACAGGCCGGATTTCACATGATGCTCGCGATTCCACGCGTCCATCGTATCAAAACGGCTGGCGTCTTGGTGCACGACGAGTTCCGGACCCATGGCGACGATATTTAACTCGCCGTCTGTGATCAACGTCGCGATCTCGATGATGGTGTCTGTATCTGGATCTAGGCCAGTCATTTCCAGGTCCATCCACACCAGTCGGCCAGAGTTTTTTGCCACCTTCGCTGTCGTCACGCATACCTCATCAATAGATCACCGAGAGTGCTTGAAACTAGGGTCTTGCCAAAGAAAATGCAAACACCCTTTGTCGGGTCGCAATCCATTCCACCATCGCATTGAACTCGACTTGCATGGCGTTGCGGCTAAAATCAGGCGCTGATCTGATCGCTTTCGCGGTGCTCGCCTCTTCCATGGCGGCAACGTGGTAAACCTCCCACCCCCGGTTGAGCGGACTTGGCACTGTGGCACCATAGCCCAGCATGAAGCGGTGGACGGCATCGAGGTCGGCTTGATCGCCGTGTTTGACTAAAAGCGTTTCGGCTTGGTAGCCGAAGCTTGCTGGGTAGCTAGCCTCGGCGGTCAATACGCCGACGTTTTGGCTACGCAGGTCCCAGCGCTCCGGAGCTAAGTCGAGGTAGGCGACTAAGGCCCCGGTCTTCCAGCTGACCACCGCGCGCGCCATCGTGCCTTGGGGGCTGCCTTCTGGGACCGCTAGCCAGTAATCGATCCAGGCGTCTTGTGGCAGGACGATCTGACTTTGCTGGGCCCAGTTGCCGAGGACCGTGCGCAGCTGGTCGCGAAAGATCTCCTTGGCAAATTCATAGTGCTGCCCAGCGACATCGAAGGTGTAGGTCGTCGCGGTTTCGCAGGCGCTGACCTTGCCAGGAGATGGGTCCGGTACCTCAGGGATATGAACACACGAGCCCGAGGCGGGGGCGGCGACCGCAATATAACCATAACCAGTGTAACAGGCCAAGGCCACCAGGCATCGGGTAAGGGTCCACATCAAGCTCTCCTAGGCAAATATTGCATACCCGCCCTTTGCATCGGCTTGATGGCCTTATTCATTGAGGGTGATAGTGACGCTGGAGAGCGGCTAGGGGCGTCTCTCAAGGCTTTGGGCGAAACTCATGAAAGCGAGAAAACATCCCACATTCCTGATGCTTTTGTAGCCAAAGGTAACCCGGCGCGGCGACTCAGGGTCCTCTCATAACGGCTGGCCTATCCTGTGATCTTTGCGTAGTATGAACGCTGTCCTTTTTTTTAACTTAGGAGCATCAGCTGGATGTTTAGCTTGAACAAACCATTGCGCGTCCGAATCCTAAGGCACTCAGCCTCGCTTTTCTGTCTCGTCGCCGGACTTACGGCGTCCGTCGCTAAGGCCGAGGACCGGAGTCAGCCCGCGTTCAAGATCGCTGGAAAGGCGACGAGTCTTGACGATGTTTATAAACAAGACCAAGCAGCCTTCTACGACCTAGATAAAAAGCGCTTCGAAATCATCGAGAAGGTCGCCAAGGAGCAATACCTTGAGTACTTCTGGCAGCAAAAGGCCAAAGAGGCCGGCAAATCCGTAGCCGACGCGCGTAAAGCCTACGAAGACAAAAACATCAAAGTATCCGAGAAGGAAGTGAAGGAGACCTTGGAGAAATTCAAGGACCACCCTTCCCTCGCCAAGCTCGACAAAAAAGAGCAGGACCGTCAGGTCCGTGATTATCTCGTAGAGCGCGGTCGCCGTGAACTCTTCGATGGCATCATTGATGCCGGTCTGAAAAAGGGCGACCTGGTGATCGCCGTGGCTGAGCCGGAAGAGCCGATCTTCCAGGTTCCTTCCAATCCAGATGACATCATGCGATATGGTCCGGAGCTGAGCGATACCAAGCCGATTGGCTGTAAGGGCGATGATTGCGCCATCACCGTTATCGAGTACTCGGAGTTTCAGTGCCCTTTCTGCAGCCGGGTGCAACCAGATGCCAAGCGCATTTTGGCCGAGTTCAAGGGCAAGATTCGCTGGGCGGTACGCGATTTCCCGCTCAGCTTTCATGATCGCGCCCGCCCAGCTGCGATCGCCGCAAAGTGTGCGGCTGAGCAAGGCAAGTACTGGAACATGTATGCCACCCTGTTCGACAATCAGCGTAGCCTAAGCGACAGCGATCTGAAGTCCTACGGCGACAAGATCGGCCTTGATAAGGCCAAATTTGAAAAATGCCAGGCCAACCCGGCAACCGCTGAGGCCAAGATCGATCGCAACTTCCAGACGGGTGTTGCTCTTGGGGTGACTGGGACCCCAGCATTTTTTATCAACGGTCGTCGCCTCTCGGGGGCTATGCCATATTCAGAATTCAAGCGCGTCATCGACGACGAGTTGTCCGGCAAAAAGAAGAAATCGAAGTCTTAAGAGCTTGATTTCATAAAGATCTTATAGTCAGCCCTCAACTCTAGCTCCGGCCTAGCCGATCCTCTAGGAGGTATCGTCATCGGCCGGAGTTTTTTCATGAGTCCAAGAAAAGAGAGCCGTAAGAACGGGCGTATCATCTTCGACCATCCGCTCAAAGTGGTGATGCGGTCGATCGGAGCTGATATTAAATACGATATGTCCACGCGGAATATCTCTCATACCGGCTTTTTTCTTGATTTTGAGAAACCAGGCCGCTTTCCCTTTACCGCAGCCAGCATCATGGAAATCTGGATCGAGCTTGATCAGCACACCAGCATTTTCTTTAACGGTAAAATGGCCCGGGTGGTGTTCCCTGGCGATGCCGCTGCAGCCGAGACCGGGCCCGGAATCGCCGTACGCATCGTTCAGATCGACAGTAAAAACGAGCGCATCCTGTTCGACTATATCGACCGTAAGGCGAAGGAACGGCAGGATAAACATTCGCATGTGGCGTGATGCGCCAAGGCGCGCTCAAGATTTTCGCCACCAGGCCGATAGCTCCTTTGTGTTCTAGAGGGATGATCGTCAGGGCAGGTGTCTAGAGGAACTCGGGCCATGTGGTCGCCAATCATGGCGGCAAGGGTCCGAGCAAGGAGCTCCTCTATGCGCTCGATGTTGTTTGCCGCGACGATATTGTTCTCACTGTTCAGTGCCTCCGAGGCCTTTGCCGTAGCCTCCAGGCCCGCCAAGCATGACGAGCCGCAGCTGCCAAAGGTGACCACTGGGGCGGCTACTCGTGCCGAGGTGGATCTGCAGATCCGCCGCCTACATCACATGCTGGTCAGCAACAGCGAGGTGAGCGAGGGGACTTTTGATGAACTGGAGCGGCTGGAAAAAGGCCGGCGAGTGAATCATTGAGTCTGCTGACTGCACAGCTTGCTTGGTGGCGCTGCAGCCCGCCGTGAAATCTGGCATACTGGGAACAGGCCTGATGAATCACGAGTGAGGAGCGCTGCCTGATGAATTGGAACAAGGTGACGGTGCCAGACGGGGCGAAGTTGTTTCAAATCCATGATTT
>JAPLFX010000156.1 GCA_026390445.1 Pseudomonadota bacterium | reverse complement strand
TAGCTCTGCTCTAAAGCCATCCGGACGCCATTGACACCGTCACTGGCTAGGCCAACGTTTGCTCCTTTGGCCTTGAGAAAGCGCTCAATCAGGACCCGGTGATCGGCACCGTCTTCGACCAAGAGCACGTTCAGCCCACGTAAGGGGAATTTATCGGTTTCCCCGTTCACCTGCACGCCTGCCGTCACCAAGGTCTCCGGCGCCACAGCAGCATCGATCGCTTCGGATTCGATGGATATCTCAAAGGTGCTGCCAACACCCGACTCACTGCGCTTGAGCACGATGTCACCGTGCAGCAGCCGGGCCAGTTCACGCGACAGTGTAAGTCCAAGACCGGTGCCGCCGTACTTTCGGGTCGTTGAGGCAGCTTCCTGGGTAAACGGCTCAAACACCTTGGCCTGCATGCATGGTTCAATGCCACAGCCACTGTCCGTGACGGTGAACACGACGCGCCGGCGCGACTCGCCCTGCTTCGACTGATCGGCCTGGACCGTGATATCGATGCGTCCGGAGTCGGTAAACTTAATGGCATTGCCGATCACATTGATGAGAATCTGCCGCAGACGCGTTGGATCAGAGCTAACGACCTGCGGCACGTCGTCTGCGAAGGTACACCTTAGCTCGAGACTCTTCGCTTTGGCCTTAGCACCGAGCATGGCGACCACACTCTCGACCTCTTGGCGCAGGTTGACGAAGGCGGCCTCCAAATTGATTTGTCCGGCCTCCACCTTGGACAGGTCCAAAATATCATCGAGCAACGATGTCAGGTGCTTGGCGTTGCGCTTGATGACACCGACCATTTCGGTGGCTTGTGATGGGTCTTGTTCCAAAAGACTCGAGAAGCCGACGATGGCCGATAACGGCGTCCTGATTTCGTGGCTCATATGGGCCAAAAATCTGCTCTTGGCCTGACTCGCCAATTCCGCCGCATCCTTGGCGCGCTGCACCGCAGCCGCTTCTTTTCTGAAACTAACGTCAAAGATTCCCTGCACGGAAAAGATCTCGCCGCCAAATTCGACGGGAACCAAGGACACTTCGATTTGCACCTCGCGACCTTCCTTGGTCAGGCCCAGAAGGTCGCGGCGCGCACCCATGGGACGAAGGGTCGGGTGGGCCCAATATGCCGCCATATGCTTTAGGTGAGAGTCCCTGAAACGCTCCGGGAGCAAGAGATTCACGTGCTTTCCCATCAGCTCGCCGGGCGCGTATCCAAAGATACGTTCGACTTCATCGTTGGCATAGACGATGTGTCCAGACTTGGTCGTTTGCAGCATCCCCATCTGCGAGGCGCTAAAGATGAGCTTGAGCGTCGCCTCGTGTTTTCTTCGCTCGGTGACGTCCTCAAAGGCCAGCAAAATCAGGCCAGATTTATCATTGATACCCTGAATTTCTCGAGCATTTAGCAGAAACGTGGTTTGCCCGGTCTGGCTGCCATTCAGCACCACCTCAAAATCGTCGAAAGCCAACTTCTTGCTAATCACCTCGGCGAGCATCTGACGAAGTTTGGCGACATTCCAATGACCGCCCCCAAGTTCATACACCTCGGCATTGAGCACCTCGGCCGCCGTGGTTTTAAACTTCTTGTAAAAAGACGTATTGGCCATCTGCACCCGCAAGGACGAGTCAAGGACCAGCAAGGGTTCTCGCACGGTCGAAACGATGCGATCAGCCAAAAGCAGCGCCTTCTTTTCGGCTTGCGTGAGGATGCCATCGACGCTGACAAAGGAAAAAACAGCGCCGCCGATGCGTCGATCTGAACTCCTAAACGGCGAGATCGTCATCTTATACTCGGCGCCATGCCGATTGACGACTTGCCGTTCGATGGTTTGCCCCGAATCGATGACGCGTTTGCCTTGTTCAGCCAAGTCGATCTGTTCAAGGCCCGTATTGATATCACCGATGGAACGACCGAGATCTCCCGGGATAAATTTAAACAGCTCCTCCGCAGCAGCGGTAAAGTTACGAATATTCAGACCACTATCGACCATCACCACCGGGATCTGACTCGAAGCTAATAGATTGCTAACGCTGTCGCGCGTCGCTGCCAACTCGTCTGCGCGCATCTTGAGTTCATCGTTGACCGAGTGCAATTCTTCATTGCTGGACTGCAGTTCTTCTTTGGCGGTTTCGAGCTCTTCGTTACTCGAACGAAGTTCTTCGTTGGCCGAAAGCAGCTCCTCATTGGCCGAGCGCAACTCCTCGTTTTTGACGTCGCCTTCCTGAATAGACTGGGCCAAATCCTCGCGCAGGCTGGCGTTTTCTAGCTCAGCCGCCGTCGTTTGCAGACGACCCCGGCTGCCCCAAAACATCGACCACCAGCCAAGCAATGCCCGCCATGGTAACAAGCGCTTATAGTCCGTCGCGGATTTTTCGCGGCTATGAAAGATGACGAGAATATATTTGCCGTTGATCGTTGGTCCAGAAACCGGCATGGCTTCCATCAGGTAGCGACAAGGTCGCCCGTTCACGTCGCACAAAATCGCCTTGGATACGGCTTGTCCAGTCGCGATGGCCTTACTCACGCAGTTACGCACATCGATGCGTATATCAGCGCGAATCATCTCCATGACGGTGAGGTTCGATGCACCAGGAGTCGGCGCCACGAAGGGCGAGGTGTCGCCGCGAAACTCCAAAATGCGCAGGTTTTCATTGACGAGAATGCCGACTGGAGCGAAGCGCTGCAACAGCAACTTATCGGTTTGTTTGAAGATATCTAATTCACTAGTCAACCTTTCGCCTCCATGTTCAGCATACCCCGTGGCTACATTACCTGAAAACAGCGGCTCCAGCATGGGATCTGCAAAGGGGAGCGCTGCAGCCGGCGAGCGGGCGAATATTTTATTCTTGTTGTCGATGCACGAGAATAGGCCAGACTTATTGCCAACGCCTTCGGAGGGGCCGAGAACCAAAAAACCGTTCGAGCGAAGCGCATAGTGAAAGGTGCCGATGACGCGCGCCTGCAGCGGCATTGACAAATAAATCATAAGGTTACGACAACTCACCAGGTCCATCCGGGAGAACGGCGGGTCCTTGACGACGTTATGCTCGGCAAAGACCAGATGGTCACGGACCTGTTTGGACGCGAGATAATGACCGTTGGTGCTGGTGAAGTACCGTTGTCGCAGCTCGGCGGATACCTGTTCCAAGCTGCCTTCTTTGAACCGGCCGATGCGCGCTTTGGCAATCGCTGGAGCGCTGATATCCGTGGCAAAAATCT
>JAPLFX010000024.1 GCA_026390445.1 Pseudomonadota bacterium | reverse complement strand
AGCGTCGCAATGGCATTGCGAAGGTCATCGGTTCGAGACCGTTTACCTCCACCATTCTTCCTGAAAAGTCTGCTGTTAGAGCGTGCGATAGAAAACAGAAGGCGATTGGCTCAGAGGTATACCTCGCCAGTCGCCTTCTGATTTCAACCTGAGTGGGATTTGGGACGGGCGATTGGTCGCCCCCTGGTCGTTTGGAGAATTCTAGGCGCCCTTCGGCACGGCTCGCGTTGGACCTTTGGCATTTTTGGCCTTCAGATAGACGGTCAGTCCGCCGCCGACAAGGACACCCAGGATAAGACCGATCGTCTGGGATTTGATCAAGGCCTGCATCGACCAGTTGGCGGCTGGCTCGCAGTTCGTGCCAAAGCTAATCGGTGCACTGATCAACAATCGGCTCACCGTCGGGGCGACTAAGGTCATGAGAACGGCGCCGAGGAGGCCCCATGACAGCGTCATTTGAAGAAACTTAGTGACTGAAGACATCGCAATACTCCTGTGAAAGTTCGCAACTAAAACTGCACGATGGAGCGTACGCTTTTGCCATCATGCATCAGATCAAACGCCCTATTGATATCAGACAGCGGCATTTCATGGGTGACGTACTCGTCCACTTTGATCTCGCCTTTGAGATAGCGCTCAACGTAGCCCGGCAATTCGCTACGGCCTTTGACTCCACCAAAAGCGGAGCCGCGCCACACACGCCCGGTTACAAGCTGAAAGGGTCGGGTGTGAATCTCCTGGCCGGCGCCCGCCACACCGATGATCGTCGATTCACCCCAGCCCTTGTGACAGCATTCCAAAGCTGCGCGCATGACATCAACATTACCGACACATTCAAATGAATAGTCGACGCCACCATCGGTCATGCCGATGAGGATCTCTTGAATCAGCGCTTTGTGGTCTCTTGGGTTGACACAGTCTGTCGCGCCCAGGGATTTGGCAAAGGCGAACTTTTCGGAGTTGATATCGACGGCGATAATCCGTGCGGCCTTGGCCAACACGGCGCCTTGGATCACACTAAGTCCAATTCCGCCTAAGCCGAAAACCGCCACGCTGGACCCGGGAGTGACCTTAGCCGAATTGAGCACTGCTCCGATGCCAGTCGTGATACCGCAGCCAAGCAGGCAAATCTTATTGAGTGGTGCAAGTTTACTAACCTTGGCGACCGAGATTTCCGGCAAGACGGTGTATTCGGCAAATGTGGAGGTGCCCATATAGTGAAAGATCGGACGACCGTTTTGGCTAAAACGGGTCGTTCCATCGGGCATGAGCCCCTTGCCTTGCGTGGCGCGCACTGCCTGGCAAAGATTGGTTTTCCCAGACAGACAAAACTTGCATTTGCGACATTCGGCTGTGTACAGCGGGATGACATGATCGCCAATCGCGACCGAGCTAACACCCGGCCCCAGCTCGACGACTTCACCGGCACCCTCATGACCAAGAACGCAGGGAAAGATTCCCTCAGGGTCCTGACCCGATAAGGTAAACGCATCGGTATGGCAGACGCCTGTTGCCTTGATCCGTACCATCACCTCGCCGGCTTTCGGGCCGGCCACATCGATAGTCTCAATGGCGAGGGGTTGACCCGCAGCCCAGGCTACGGCGGCTCTAGTTTTCATCATGACCTCCTAGCACGCATGGATGGAAGGATGGGGATAAGTGGCATCCGTAGCGTTCTCAACTTTCCAACCACGGATCATGCCTGGATAAGCGCGCTACCGCCATCGATGATCTCAATGCGGTCGCCAATCGACAGCTGCTTTCTTTTGCGCAATTCGACGTCGCCATTGACCAAAACCTTGGCGGCACCGATCAACAGCTTGGCCTCTCCACCGGTATCGGCTAGTCCTGCCACCTTCAAGGCTTGAGCTAGGGTGATGCCACGCTCGCCGATATGCACGATCTCTGACATGAGCCGGGTCCTTTAGGTGAGAGTCCTGGGGTCTGGTAGGGCCGACGCCTTGTTCGGCGTAGGCGGCGACCAAGCAGATAGCACGAGGCGACCCTTGCCGCAACCATCAGACCTTCGCCGGGGACGATAACTACCCACCATACTAGATATTATTGGCGCAGAGAACGATAGCCAACCTGGATCATCAGCACCGCAACCGCAGCGGCCGCGCCAGTGACGCAAAGCACCAAGCTAAGATGACCTTGAGCGACGAGCCCTCCCAAGGGCAGGACAGCCAGGGCACAAAGGGCCCTATCGAGTATCGACTCGAGTGAGAGCAGTGTCGCTCGCTGGTGTGAGTCGGTGATGGCGTCGTTGAGCAACTGCTTTTGCACCGGGAAGGCCACGCCAGCCGCCAGCGAAAACAGACAGAACGCGGCAAGGGTGCCAGTTTGACCCGAAGCTGCAACGATCGTGAGAGCCACGCTTAATGTTATCGTCGCCAAAGTCACCACGGTCAGATCAGTGAAGCGACGCCGCAGATAGGGCGCGACCTTCGCGCCCACCGCTTCAAAAACCGTCATCAACGACATGCTCCAACCAAACGCTGTCACGTCAAATGACTTGGCCGTCAGGATCGGCTGATACAGATTGACCTGCAAGACCCGAACCATGACAAAAATGCCGACGCCCTGCAGCATCAGTAGGGCGAGTTGACTATTAAGACACGAGGCCCACGCTCGCAACGATCTTTTGCTGGTCATCACAGGAATGCTTACGCTAGGCATGAATATTGCGATGACTAAGGACAAGCCGGCGTTGATGGCGGAAATCCAGTACGGGGATGTCACCTGCCAGGCCATCAGCCAGCCGACCGCAGCCCAGGCGGCGATCCGACCAATTAAAGAATAAAACCGCGCGTCAGCTTCGACCTTTTTGTAAATGTCGCTGGCGTTCTCGGCCTTTAGAAATTCGTAAAGATAGGCGCTGGACGCGCCTGAAATGAGTGATCTAGCCAAGGCAATCGCAAGGAAGTGGTAGAGAAAACTGGTATAGCCGGCATGGATGATCGGTAGGACGTTCGCCGCCGTAAGCATGGCCGCTCCAAGCAGCATGCTACACCGGTAGCCAAATCGATCGGCTATGTATCCGGTGGGGATTTCAAATAGGCAAAAGGCCACGTAGTAGATACTTTGGATACCGAAGATCTGCGGATCGCTGAGGCCCATTTGCCGTTGAAACGTGTAAAATATCGGCACCCACAGCAGCAGGTTGAAGAAAAATTGAAAGGCGATATAGAGCCGAACAACACGTGCCATCAGCCTATACCTTATACGGGCGTAGCTGCAGCAGGTAGAGTTGGTTGCCTTGGGCTGACCACTCAATATCGACTGGCGTGGAAAATGCATAGTCTTGCGAGAAATGCGACTGCAGCAGACGACCACAGAACGCTAAGCGTTGTAGCAGCTGCTCTTGCATCTCACTAAGTTCATTCCCTTCGCTCTTGGCAAGGGTTCGCCCGCCACCTTCGACAGTGTTGTATAAGTACTGGCTTGGCATGCTCTTCCCTGCAACCACCTCGGTTGCCGACTTTGCTGAGACATTGATATAGACGTTGCGAAAGTCAGTGATTGGATCGGCAGGGTTGGTGGTAACCATCACGCCGCCCATGTTGCCCTGCACTTCTTCTTGGATGATGACACCCATGTAGCAGTCATCGAGAGAAATACCAACTTCTTGGCGCAAGCGAACACTGCGGGGGGACACCAATGAGCCCCAAACTTCTTTGATGCTCTCAAAGATTTTGTCGGCAGTCGTGACGTGGTTGAATGATTCGTAGATGCCGGCGGCTGAGAAGTCCTTTAAGTCTTCGGCATTTGATGAGCTGCGGACAACAAAGCTGCGCACCCCGGCCAAATAGGTTGCAATTTGCTCGTCGATGCATTCGCGCAATTTGTCGCTCATGCGGGTCGTACGAATCAGGCGCTGCAATTCGAGACATAAAGAGTCGATCTCTTTGGCACCCAGCTCCAATGCCATCTTCAATCGGCCAATGGCCTGTTGGATTCGCCAGGACGACTGCAGAAATTCAACCTGCAAGGAAAACGGCAGGGCAATGCCCCGAGGTACCTGGAGGTACGAGACCAAGTATTGCCACGCCTTCTCGCCTAGATTGTGACCGCTTTTATCTTCGACTTCGGCGCTTAGGTACGACAGTAGGTCGGCACGAGCGGTGCGTGGCACCCGGTAGAAGCCAGTCAGACGCGCCGACCCCTGGTCGAGGACATGGACCAATTCGCCGAGATTCGCAGCCTTTGTGCCAAAACGATAGCGGTCGGTCATGCGCAAGCGACTAAGGGGCATGATGGACGTATTTTCTGTCTCTGGCAGTTCGAGACGGACCCGGTGCACACTCCACGCCGGACGTTCGGGGGGCGATGCTGGAGCTGTTGCCTTTTCAAGGAGGATACTCGAAGCTTTGCTTTCGACTGCGTAACGCACCCATTGACCGTCCAAGCCTTGATCGATAATCATGGCACGGGCGTTGACTTGAACGGCGTTAGGGATCCCCCAGCCACATGCCAACACGTTGGTGTGCGACAACGGTGTGGTGTGTGCTGAATTGATAAGGCCCGAGACGCGGGGAATGTCATCTGGAACGCGGTCCATACAAATAATGTCGTACCACTTCAAGGTGTGACCATCGCGGCGATAAGTCTCCGCCGTGAAAAGTCTAAGTCGCCCCTGTGCCTCGCCGGCATTGAGTAGGACAAAATCCTGGGTCGCATACAGTTCATGATTGTAAAGGCGCGGCAGAGTCTGACTGTCCAGACCCCGGACAATGCTTTCCTGGTGATGATTTGCCGGTTTAAAGAACAACGGCAGGGTCGGGTCCAGGCTTTGTTTTAGCAGCTCGTAGAAGGCAACTAGAATGGCCTTACCCATGGTGTCAATTTCGACGGTCTCAAGGGTAAAGAACTGCTCTCCATCACGTTTCTGCAAGGCGACGATGCCAAGCACGTAAGCGCGATCGTCGCGCAAATAAACCTGCTTATTGAAGTCGTCGATCTGACCCCGGATCTCACCTGCCGGTAAGCCCATGATCCGCTCACCAATATAGTCAGCGTGAAACTGGTATTCGCGCGCGTTGATAAAGTGCAAGCGGTTGTTGCTACGCTCGACGACCACCTTGACGAAGGGACAGCCAGCCATGTGTCCAGCTAGCTGGTGAAATGCTAGCAACGACAGCTTGGAGTCTGAAGAGCCGCCGTCGATCAGGTAGCTGACGTCTTTGGAGTGATCGGAACCACCAGTAGGTTGTGGGGCAGAAGTGGTCAAAGCCTAGGTCCTCACGGCCTCCGCGCCGAGTCGTGGCATCCCTATCAACCCCACTAAGGGGCAAGATAAGAATGGAGGAAAATAGGCTAGGCGGCAACTAAAGCCGCCTCGGACAGGCATATTTACCCAGGGCCGGGTCCTGCCGGCAGCGCTCGCTTATCCTGCATAAATGACGTAAAGGCCCGCTTTACCTGAAGCTTACGGTGCCCAGCGAGGCCGCCGTTTCGAGCCAATCAGCAGTGCGTGTCTCTCGGCTGCGGCCGTCTATGAGGTTGGCCGGGATCTCGCCGCTAGCCAACATGGCTTCCAGCTCAGGCTGGCTACTAGAAGGTGGGGAGGCAAGAAGCATGTCCAGGGGGTCCAATGTCACCACCGGAGCACCAGGAGCTGGCTGCCGAGGTGCTCCGACGGCAGCAGGATCGATGCATGCAGATAAATTCGCGGAGCGGGCCATGCGTTTGGTCAGGTTCGGCAGACCGTGGACTGCGGCCAAGGTGGCTGCGACAGAAGAGTGCTCAAATTGCTCCGAACACACGGCACCGCGTCGCACCGTCGGGCCAATCACTAGAGTTGGAACCCGAAAGCCAAGCTGACGATACTCTGGATCATCATCGCTACACGTGGGCGGTGGAACGTGATCATAGAATCCGCCATGTTCGTCATAGGTGATAATGAGGAGCGACCGTTCCCACTGTGGACTCGCCGCCATGGCCTGGTAGACGCTGCTGATAAGGGCCTGACCAAGGTGGACGTTGTGGCTGGGGTGGTCGTCGTTAAAGCTAAAGTCCGGGTCGACCACGGCGAAGTTAGGTAGGCAGCCATTTTTTGCATCGTCAAAAAATTGGCTAAGTGAGGCCAGCGGATTGATGCCGGCCAAAAGCTTAGCAAGGAAAGCTCCGGCGTAAAACGGAGCGGCTCCTCCGAAGTAATTTTTTGCAGTTTTACCAAGCGGGGCCAAGGTTTCCCAAATGGTCGTCGGCGGCTTCAGATAGGGTCTATTGTACTTTAAGCCAGCGGCATTGGTGGCATGGAGTACGGCGCGATTGGGCCAAGTCGGGCCAAGCACTGAAGAGAACCAACGGTCGCAGACCGTATAGTGATCAGCAAGCCAATAGGTGACAGGCATGTCTTCACGACGATAGAAGCCCATGGCTTCGCGTTCCCATAGTCCGCTATGCGCCCGAACAAAGCCGTCGTTTTTTCCGCCGTTCCACTGGGCGCGACATTCCTCCCAGCCATGTGGCGGATCGGATTGGATCAAGCGGCCTAAATGATACGAGGGAACGTTCTGGCCTAAGAGTGAGACATTGGCTTCACCGCCGCGCAGAGCGTCGATTTGCGCGGCGCTGGGATAGGTAGGATCGTTGCGAATGTCGCCAAAGACGTGGTCAAAGGAGCGGTTCTCCATCATTAAAACCACGACTGTGTCGATCCCTTGAAACGCATTCAGAGCCGTTGCGCCAAACCCCCTGGGCGAGGCAAAGCCCGCAGCAGCGAGCGCAAGGCCTGACCCTAGGGTGATGGCTTGTCTGCGATCTACCTGAGTTAGGTCCATCTCTTTTTTCGGATCCGTCATAAAAATGACCCCGTGGCATGGTCGCTGCACCGTGCAGGAGGTGGCCGACTGAGAGTCAGCTCCCCTTGCAGTGCAAGCGAGAACTGTTCCCATTATGACGGACAAAACAAAAATATGGAATAAAGGCACGAAAAAGATCGTGCGCTTTCAATGCCGCTTAAGCCAAACGAGGATCAGTTGCCACAACTTCCGGAACGACGCGATGGTTATTGTGAAAGTCCAGCAGCTCGGGACTCAGATCTTCTGTTGTTAGAGAGCCGCGGAAAAGGCTCCAATCGAGCATGGTGTAAAGGGCAATCGCCGGATAGTCCCAGGTGGTAAAAACTCCTTCGCCCGCTTGCTTACCAAGATAAGCCAAGATGAGCCTCTGCCGTTCAGCGCCACGCATATAGTAGGGGTTTGCCGCATCTACGGGATGGCCAAAGCGGATGTGAAGAAAATGCTGGATCAACTGATCTTGTAAGGTGTCGATGGCACTGACGGCATTTTCTTCGGGCAACGAAAGTGCGCGCCGTTGATGGGTCCGCTGCAAGAAATTAAAGATGACTCTTGATTCCCATAAAGGTTGACCATCGATCAACAGCACCGGAATCCGCTTCAGCGGATTGACGGCGGATAAGGTTGCGTCCTGTTTTGGGTCCAAGTAGTTAACCTGGTTCAATTCGAAGGGAATATCCGTCATGTAAATGCGTAACCGTCTGACATACGGTGACGTCAAGGAGCCGAGTAGCTGGTAGGCCATATGTTCCTCTAAGTTGCGCCGTGACAAATATAGCGACATCTACCGAATCCTATCATTGGACTACTGTCAGTGACTCTAGTTAGTTGCGGCCTGTCGTCGAGATAAAGGTCAAAGTCCCCGATCTAACGGGCTTTTGCCGGAACCTGCGGTTAGTCACCCCTTTAAGCCACCGAAACTCAACGATAACAGTCCATAATTTATACAAAAAAATAAAGTGCTCAAGCTTTCCTAGGTGGCGCCGAAAGACCCATTGTGTGAATGAACGGCTGTGCCCCAGCCAAGACTAAATGCTCCCTAGAGGTACCATATGAAATTAACTCGATTGAAGTGGGCCGTCAGTGGTGCTGCGCTTACCAGCCTTATCGGCTGTGGTGCGGTGAACTCGCTGAAACATAAAAAGGGTGGAGGCGACTCTGCAAGCACTACCAAATCCGAAACCCCTGGTGGTGATGCGGCCCAGACTGCTGGTCCAGGGCTAAGCCTCAAGCTGACGGCCAGCTATAAAACCCGCCCCGTGGACGTCTTGGTGATACGCGACGGTTCCAGCCACGGCCAGCCCATGGACAGTCGCATCAATTCGGCCTTGCCAGTCCTCTCGGCGCGCCTTTGGAACCTGGCGACGACTGTAAACACTTTGCATGTGGCGGTCCTCGACCACTACTTCGGCCCAGACAACCAAGATCCAACCAAGCCACAGATTAAAACCGCCAAGCCAATCATCGATCCAAATAAATCCGCCCAGGTGCTGTGGGCGGAAAGTAGTTCGGCGGTTGATTTTTCGGCTTCAATGCTGGCGCGAGTGGATATCGCCGGAACCCGTGGCGGCAATGCAAGGCCAGCTTCGGTACTCAAAGCGGCCTATGATGAGTCAAGAACGCCCAATGGCGGTGAAGTGGGTAGCCTGATGCGCCCCGATGCTTTTTGGTCCATCCTTTACATCGGCACCGAACTAAACCCAGATGATCCATTAGATCAAACAGACATCGCCTCAGCTCTAAAGGATCACACCGCCGGGTATCAAATATCGGCCCTAACCATCGACAAGTCGGGCTGCTCCTTTGCCGGCACAAATAAGCCACAACAAGCTAATGATAAAAATTTGCCGCAGCGCAACCTCGAAGTGAAATTGCAAGAGATGACCAACGGTATCTTTGGTTCTGTCTGTGCTGAGACCTATAGCTTGTTTATGGATGACTTTGTCCAGAAGGGGACGGGCAGTCAATACTTCCCGGTGGACCTTCCATCTCCAGTTCAGGCTTCATCGATCAAGATCTTTATGGCAGACGGATCGCCAGTAAAGGACTTCAGCTACGTGGCCGGCACGCGCCAAATTCAGGTGTCGACGCTCATACCAAATGGACAATCGTTTACCATTCAGGCCAATGCCGATGCTAGCTCGGCTCCAGTCATAAGCACCGATCCAGGCGATCCAGCGGTTCCCACAGCGATGCCTAAAAAACCTTAGAGGAGAAAGTCATGATTAAGCCCGGACCAATCTCCGCTTGTCTACCTATGGCTTGCATCCTAGTGCTTGCCGCCTGTGGATCGCATAGCCCGGCGCGTATGCCTTGGCAGAAAAAAAGCTCCTCCGCAAAGGCCGATGTTGGCGCGTCAAGTCAGGCCCAAACAACCTCTGGCGACGCGAAGGCCTTCGACTGTGCTACGGAAAAGACCCCATCTGAGTTCGTCACAACACTAACTCAGGATCTATTCCGCCGCGGCCCAACCAGTGACGAGTTAAAACGTACGAGCGATCCAGGATATTCTCCAGAAAGCCTGGTCGACTGGGCTTTCACCCAGCCTGACTATGATACAGGGATCGCCTTTTTTGTCTCGAATCTCCTACGCCTTGAACAAAATCTCGCCGTCGATCCAGCCAGTCGCGATACGGCCGATGCCGCTTTGCTTGCAGACCTCAAACAGGAGCCAGTCCTTTTAGTCCAGCGCAACCGCAATAAGTCCTGGCCAGCACTATTCACCACGCAGGACTTCTACTGCAGCGCTCGTACTGCGCCGCTATACAGCTTTCCAGTCGATCCGAATATCTCTGGGTTTGTCGGTTGCAAGATGCCGGCGGAACGAGGGGGGATTCTCAGCCTTGTCAGCGTGCTACGAGCCTTTCCGAGCGCCTATTACACGACCAACAACAATCGCCACCGAGTTGCACTGGCGCTTTATTTAGGCCAAGGATTGCAGCTGGCGGCAAAAACCGATGGCCCGGTTGGTGACGGACGCCCAGCCCCCCTAGCGAGCTGCGTGCCGGAAATCGACACTCGTGTGGCCAAAGGGGGTGCAATCTTTGGTACAGCTGCGGTACCGAAAATTGGACCTGTGTGCGCCAGCTGCCACACGCCTTACCTTGCCCCACTAGAGCCCGCCTATCTGCGCTTTGGCATGAAAGGGGAGCTGTTGCAGCTAGCCGATGTCGACAAGTTTCCGAATGCGATGATTCAGGGAGTAGATCGAAACACGCTGCGGGATATCATGCAATACGGCAACAAGTCCTGCTGGTCGCCAGAGGGCCAAGCTCAGCCGGCACAAGAGTACACCGGTCTTCCAGGCTTAGGCCGACTCATAGGTGGATCAGACAAGCTGGCTAATGCCTTGGCGGTACAGATCCAACAGAATCTAGTAAACAAGGCACCAGACAGCGCCACCTCGGATGCGATTATGGCTAGTTATAGCGCAAATGGCGAATCACTGCAGGCAGCACTACGTGGTTTCTTTCTTTCCGCTCCTTATCAGTGTGCCCACAAAAACGGAGGGTAATTATGCAAATCATCACCGGTTACCGCGGAGCAGCACTCATACTACTGTTCCTTTCTAATCAGGCATGCGGCCGCTTCGAGCACAAAAAGGGTCAGGGCCAGTCTCAAAATGCAACGGCCTCGAGTGCAAACCAAAGTGGCGCTACGGACGTAAGCAACTTAGAGGTATTGTCACCTGGAGCGCTCGCCAGCAAAATCTATGCTGCCTTTGGCCCAGGCATGACCCAGACTACGCAGGGCAAGAATCAGGTCGACTACTTATTACTAAATCAGTCCAACTTTGTTGGCTCAGTTAGCAGCGACCCAAGCAACCGCTATGCATCTTCTTTTAGTATCGGCTACTTCATGGCACTGGCTGGACTCGCCCAAGTGGTTGGCGACAATTACAATGCCGCGCTCACGCAACATGCGCGGATCAGTGACTGCCGCCAGCAAGATGGCGCTGCAGCGATCCTGGTCGCCATTGCCCCGACCATGACCGCCTCAGATGCTGGATCTATCGCTGCAGCGTTCGTGACGGCCTGTACTGCTAGTCCTGCAGCTGCTGTTTCAGCAGTGGTGCAAAGCTATTCGACAGCATTGAAAAGCACGCTCTAATGATCCTGGCTTCGGCCAATTTTGGAGGATTTATGTCGCAACACAATTTTTCGCGTAGAGCTCTATTCGGGACTGCTGCTGCAGCCGTTGCCGTCGAGGCGGGAGCACGGCTATTTTGCGCGCCCTTAGCCCACACACTGGGGATGGGTCGTTTACAGCGAGCCATCTTCGATGGTGATGGCCGAGCATTTGCTGATGATGCTTTTACCGTCGCTAAAAACCCCATCTTTATATTGACTGTCCAAGCGAAATGGGAAAGCGCAGGCTGGCTAAATCGGCCAAACCCAAAGGCCAACGGCATCATTGGCAACCCCCTCGCCGACGTCTCCACGGCCTATGCCGGCTTTGGCCTCACCAAGATGTTTGGTGATTATTTAGCACCATTAAACGGTAACGTCGGGATGGCTATTATCCCTATTAGCACCACCAGCGGCAACCACGTCTACGATGGCCTCCGCGCGACCTTGAGCACTACCGGGTGTTTGCCGGCTTACGTAAGTACGGCCAAAGCCAGCCTGATGTCACTCCACTTCTCAAGTGTTGGAACCGCGGATGGAGCGACGGCGTGCTTTGAAAAGGGCGGCGTCCCTTTAATCTCCTACCCAACGATCGACAGTGCCGTAAGCAGTTTACTCAATGCGCTCGGCCCGCTGCAGAACCTGCCAACTGAGAGTCAGCACCTGCTCTCGCTACTGAATGATCGCGTGACAAAGGACGAGAGGTTTCGCAAAGGGCTAGAGGATTTAGCCGGGCGCTTGCATGCTGCAACGGATCCACTCAATAAGGCTCTCGGCGACGCTAAGGCAACACCGATGCAATTAACTGCCGCAACACAGCTTGACGGAACTGTACTCGCAACGAATAACCCACTGCTGCCGCAGATTTCTGCAGTCGGCGCACTGATTGATCTCGGACTCATTCATGCGGCGACGCTATCGATTTCCAATAGCGATCCCAATGCTGGAGGAGACCACGCTGGGCGTGGTGGCAGTAACGTCGCCTATGGTGCGCGCAGCCCCAATGAAGTGAAATCCTGTGTGGCCCAAGCCGTGGCGAAGATCTTTGCGCGCTATCCAAATGCTCTAGTCTCGATCACCTCGGACGGCGGCCGCAGCCCAGAAGGCGGCGATAGCCAGAACTTTGAGGCGTTCATTTTTGGTCCAAGTAGCCTAGTCAAAACGACCTTCGTTAACGCTGACTCACGAAATGACTCTGCGGCCTTTGGCAGCAACCCGATGCCTGCGACCCTTTCGGACGGCACCAGGCCCGCTCCCAATCAAGCGCATATCATGGCCACGGTCGCCAAGGCAGCAGGGATCGACCTTGGTACCACCCCTTACATACCCGGGCTCTTAACCAACGGCTAAACCCGTCGCCATGGTGGTCGCTCCGCTGCTAACGGCGGCGGCCGCCGAACAGGCGCAGCAGGCTGAAGAACAAATTGACGAAGTTTAGGTACATCATCAACGCACCTGAGGTGGTGTACACCGAGAGGCTGCGCTCATCGATGCTACCCCGCGCTAGGCTGTACGCATTCTCTTTAAGACGCTGCGATTCGTAGGCAGTCAACCCAGAAAAGACCAGCACGCCAAGGAGGCCTGTGGTTAGGTTTAAGGTTTGGGTGAACGGCCGCAGGAAGGGAATCATACCGGAGACTGCGTAGAGGAGTGACAATCCAACCGTCATCCATAGCGCTTGCAAACAAAACGTGCCGACGACACCCAGATTCCTTTTAGTGACATGACCAAACGCCGCCAGTCCGCCAAATGCTAAAGATGCGGCAACGAACACGTTCATGATACTTGCGGCAGTGTAGATCAACCCGACGTAGCCAACGGTCACACCAGTGACCACCGTATAAAAGTAAAACAAGCCCTGCAACTTGGCTGGGCTTGCCGTCTGCGCCATAGGGCGAAACATCATGACCGTACCCATCTGCAGGATAAAGATCCCCCACATGACCATGGACCCACCCGCCATGGCCACGTCTAGCATGATCCCGGTCGTGACAAGTGTGTATGCGGTGAGGGCTGTCACCAGCACGCCAAGCATCATCTGCGTATATACGCCGCTGATATATTTGCTGGCGCGGACATCGACGTCGTCGCGGACGCTGACTCGAAGGCTAGACGCGTTCTGCATGATCAATCCTTTACATGATGTGGGAAACTGGAGTTAGGCGCTCGCCTCGGGCCAACAACTGGCTCCCAGCAAATAGGCTTGCCGTACACCGTTATATCATAAGTTGTATTCAGCGCCTGTCTAGTGCCGCAGCCACCGCCTCAGCTAAGGAAAACCCACCATAATATCCACGCGTTAATCGCGCCGCCTGCATCCGCACCCGGCACCAACTTGCCGCAAGGTGCGCCGCTTCGATCATATGCCGAGGCCACTAGATACTCCATTGGAGCTAACGAGGCCCAACAGGTGCTACTGAGGACCTATAGCTTTTTACAAAATACGCATTTATCGTCGCCCATCGCATAGTAGTCGGGGATGCAGGCGACAAGCTGATAGCCCCGACCGAGGTAGAAATTTCGAGCCGTGGCAAAGGCTGGTTTGGCCGAAGTCTCTATCAGGATCTGACGCGCCTTACTCGCCCGAAGATCAGCCTCGGCGTATGCGATCAGAGCGGCGCCGATCCCGGCTCCTTGAGCCATTTTGGCGACTGCAATCCAATAGATATACCAGCTGCCATCGGTGATTGGCGCCGGGCTATATTGGATAAAGCCCGAAACAGCCGTCCTCCCCTGCTGATGAACAATCAGGCGGTCTCCGGACAGAGGGTCGCACGCGGCAAAATCCAGCAACAACGAATCTAGCTCGGCGTGATTGAACACCTTTGAACTTGCACATAGGTCTACCATTGCCGCGTAGTCATTCGGCTTAGCGGGGCGCATCTGGGAGCGAACCGCAACTGCACCGTCCTGAGTATCGGCAAGGTCCATAAATTCACCACGGTTATGGCGGCATTCGCCGCATATTTAGCCAAACTGTCAGCTTACACTACACCTACCAAATTGGCCAGGGCGCGCCCCAGACGGACTTTGGGTGCCCTTGCTTCAGTTCCTGTAGACGTGCATATGCCGATTGCGGAACTTGCCGCGGTTATCTCGGTCGATCGAAATCAGAATACCGATGGCCGCGCACGACACGATTAGATTGGACCCACCTGCAGAAAAGAATGGAAGCGGCAGCCCCTTGACAGGAAACATCCGCAGAACCATGGCGACATTGATCGCAAACTCGATGAACAGAAAGGCACCAAGACCAACAGCGAGTAGAGCGCTAAAGGTATTCTTCGATTGGCGCCCTATCAACAAGGCCAGGCAGCCAAGCGAGGCGAAACTGAGCAGCAGAAGGCTGCTACCTATGAATCCGTGCTCTTCAGCGAAAACCGAAAAAATAAAGTCCGAATGGCTCATCGGTAAGAACTTGAGGTGCGTTTGTGTTCCGTTCATGAAGCCTTTGCCGTAAACCCCACCGCTACCAACGGCGATCAATGACTGCAGAACATTGTAGCCCTTGCCCTGCGTATCGTAATTAGGATCGAGAAAGCTAAGAATTCTTGTCTTTTGGTAGTCAAGAAGCAGAAAGCGCCACCCGAGCGGCAATGTCACCGCAGCAGCCGTGCCAAGCATGGCAATACTACGCCAGTTGATTTGAATGAAACAAATCTGGGTGCAAACGATAAGGACAAGAAAGCTAGCTGTGCCCAAATCCGGTTGGGGAAAGATCAACACAAATAGAATACCCACGAGCACAGCAAGTAACCAAAGATCACGAAGGCGGAAAGCGGTCGTTTGTTGAACTTCCGTAAAAAATCTTGCTGCGACGATTGCGACGATGATCTTAGCCACTTCCGACGGCTGGCCGTTGATCGGACCGATCGTGATCCAGCGGCGCGCACCCCAGCCAATATGGCCCATCACCAAAACAGCGACAAGTCCCGCGCAAATAGCCGCATAGAGCCAGTAGGCCGATGCATTTAGATGCTTTGGCTGCACCAAAAAGGCCAACACGGAAAACAGAGCAAGGCCAACGCTCATCTGTTTCATATGCGAGTAAAACATCGAATCACCACCAGACGCGCTATACAAATTCGTTGCGCCTGCAAGCAACAGAAACCCCATCAGGGCAAGCAGTGCTATGGCGTACACTGGACGCCTGGTGAAAATCTCATCATCCATTCCGGACGTGCCGACTTCATCTAAACGCGTCACTGGTTTCACAGCGTCTAACGTGGCGCGGCTTTCATTTGACACCTTAGAACCTCACCCACTTTGGTTTGCCATCAATCATAGCGGAAATGGTCGATACATTGAAGCCTTAGTCCATGCTCAGGCCAACAACGTAGCTGATGCGAAGTCGCAAGCTCGCCGCGATGCTACGGAACTCCGCGCCTAAGGATGGCCGTAAGCTCATCTGGTCATTTTTAATGGCGCCCCTTAACTGGCCGACTTTATGTTATTATTTCGGAATATCAAAACTGACGTGGGGATTTTTTTGCGCTAGCTAAACTTTTTTCGGTCGCGGCCGAAGATATATATGTCGGCAAATTATCGGCCGGGCGTCTCGCCACACCGGTGGCATGATCTATAGAGGACCAAACGCTATGCACCTTCTTCGTCTATTAGCCGGATCTGCAGCCCTACTCTGGGCAAGCGCCGCTTATAGTCTCGATCTCGATCCGGGAGAAATTCGCGGAAAATCGAGCAAAGAGCCGGTCGACGTGCTGCAGAACCGCTACTTTCTCAAGTCCTGGCGGCCCGAACTTGGCTTGATCGCAGGCACCATGCTCGACGAAGCCTATATTAGCACCCGCATCACGGGACTTAGGTTGGGGCTATTTTTCAATGAGTGGCTTGGTGCGGAAGTACAGTCCCAGCGGACTACTGTCACCAGCTCAACAGATCGCAAGGCTCTAAACAAACTTCGCTTCCGTCCGTACAACCCAAACGGACCGATCGATAACACGGTTATCGTCACGCCAGATCCAGAGGTCAATGCCATTCACCAGGTGATCGATGTCAATGCCATCGTCGCCCCATTTTACGGTAAACTTAACGTCCTCAACCTTGCGATCATCTACACGGACATCTACGCGACCGGCGGGATTGCCATGCTTGACACCGACCAAGGCGCCAAAACCGCTGTCTCGCTTGGCGCTGGTGAACGCTTTTACATCGGCAAGGCTTGGTCGGTAAGAGTTGATTTCAAGGATCGCATCTTCAATGAGACTAGGGCCGGCGCGACGTCGCGGCGCAATGCGAAGAGTATCGACTTTGGAGTTGGATACTTCTTCAATTGAAACGGAGTTTTATGCGGCTTAGGTTAACCACATCGCTGCTACTCACCGCTACCCTGGCAAGTGTTGGGATGAGTTCAATGGCCTTTGCGAAAAAGGCCGCCAAATCCAAAGCCAAGCCTCAAGTTGTCGACCCCTCCAGTCCCGCTGCACTACACAAACAATTGATGGCGGTTAAACGGGCGTACCTGGGCGGGGAAACCAATCGCTCCACAACTTGGACGAAGCTGACCGATCTCCACGAGTACAGTGCAAAAATGGCGATGAATGATCGCGTCTCCCTATTGTCATCCCAGGCTTCTCTACTGACCGAGGCAGGCTATCCCATTCTAGCTTCGATCTATGCCTCGCAGGCTATCAAACTGGCACCAGACCCGCTGACCTCAGAACTCGAACCAGCTTGGTCGATCCTGCACCGGGTCTCGGAAAAGCGTCCGATTCAAAATGTCTTGGAGATCGTTGCAGGCAGCATCGATCTTCAGGGACGAAAGATCCCGATATTTGGCAGTGATTGGAACTACTTTGCCGGCAATGCTGCGGCACATAACGGGCAAACAGAAAAGGCGTTGCAGTTATACGGGCAACTAAATATCGAAGGCAGGTACTTCTTTCCGGCGAAGTATCAGCAGGCGATGCTGTACATCGAGTCAGAAAAGCCGGCGGCGGCGGAGGATGCATTAAAGGCCATCCTGTTCCCCGGAGCACAGAAAATGTCGCCACTCAATGAAAAACAGCGTCGCGACATGGCGGACTATGCTTATTTGGCACTTGGTCGCCTCTACTATGAGAGGCAGCGCTTCGGCGAATCGACCAAGATGTACCGTATGGTAAGTCGAGACGGACAGAATTTTTACGATGCTCTCTACGAGCAAAGCTGGTCCTTTTTCATGGCCGGCTACCCCATGCATGCCCTTGGCGGCCTCTACGCGGTAGAAAGTCCGTTTTATAAAGAGGTGTTTAATCCCGAAGCCCCCCTCCTGCGCGCCATGGTCCACTACTGGCTGTGTCGATATGATGCCAGTCGCAATGCCCTTGCTGATTTTATGGAGCGCTATCAACCTGACGTTGAGAAGCTCACCGAATATCTCGATAGAAAGCATTTGGATCCTGAAACTGCTTACAGCTTGTTCGAAAATTTGGTGAGTGGGGTCTCCGAACAGTCTTTAGGTATCTCTCGGTCGATCCTAAAAACAGCCGCTGAAAAGGACAGCATGCTGCTGATTCGGGATCAGTATGCGTCGATTCTCGAAGAAAAAAGCCGCCTTGAAGCCAAGGGAATATTTGGCAATAAGACTCGGTCAAACCAGTCTATGGACTATATGGACCGCTGGGCTCAAGCTTTGCGCAAAGACGTCGGCAAGCATTTCCTGGGCGAGTTGCAGGAAATGAAAAGGGATTATGATCGCCTATTTGCTCAGGCCGAATTTCTCTACGTTGAGTTACTGATGAGTGAAAAAGATCAGCTACTTGGCAAAGAATTGCATGCATCGTCAAAGATCACCCACGTCAGTAAGAGGATGCAGGTGAACAGTTGGGATAAACAAACGCAGTCTTGGAAAGACGCTCGTAACGGTGAGTACTGGTGGGATGAACTGGGCTATTACATCGAACCCGTTGAATCCATGTGCGCGGTCCAAAGCAAAGCGACTAAATGAGGGAGTATCATATGCTTAGAGGAATCAAGTATCAGGTTAGAGTCTTTGTCGTGATTGGATTAGCCACGACGATCGTGCTTGGCCTAGGCTCACGAACGGCACAAGCGCGCACCACGCAACACTCCAGTGGTAAACAATCATCAAAAGACCTCGCGCCTAATCTCGAGGACAATGCAAACTACTTCGCAGAAAATCGCCACGACATCCCCCCTGCTGACTTAAAAAAGGCCGACGCCTTACGGCTGAAGACCATCGCCTCTATTGAAGAGCTTCTAACCACAAAGAAAAAAAGTGTGCGGCGGTTTGAGCTACTGCTTCGTGTCGGCGAGCTTCACGTCGAACGCCATGATTTTCTTCGCGACGGAGAAATGATCAGTTACGAAAAGGCATGGGACGGATGGCGCAAGGACAAGAAGGGTGCTGAGCCAAAGCTAAACAATGCAGCGTCTGAAGCAGAAATGGTCCTGGCAGCGAATTCATTTCGCAAGTTAGTAAACGAATTCCCTCGCCATCCTCGCACCGATGCAGCCTTGTATTCGCTTGCTCGGGTACTTGCTCGTATGGGCAAGGATACTTCCGTCGATTATTATAAGCAGATGATTAATTCATTTCCAAAGTCGCCACTCATCCCCGATGCCTACCTGTCACTAGGCGAATACTATTTTGATAAGCATGATATTCCTAACGCCATCACCTACTACAAAAAGGTGATGGAATTCAAAGACAACAAAGCCTATCCATATGCAGTGTATAAGCTGGGTTGGGCCTACTACAATGCGCCAGCCCACAATGAAAAGGAAACCCTGGACTCGTACAAAAAGGCGACAGCAGCCTTCAAGTTAGTGGTTAAGCTTTCTGAAAAATCAGCGGACGACGGTTCGACCAAGAACAACATGAACCTACGTGAAGAAGCCATTAATGACCTCGTCATGGTCTGGGCTGATGCTGAAGACGTGGCCTCCGCTTGGAAGTACTTTAAGACCATCGGTGAAGAGTCGTCGTTTTACAAAATGCTGGAGCGACTCGGCAATATCTACGTCGATCAAGGCAAGAATCCACAGGCCATCGCTGTGTTTCAGCGCCTTCTAAAAGATTCCCCGTCACGTCCAAACAATCCAGTGATTCATGCCAAGCTTTTAGATCTCTATGACTTGACCAACAACCCAGTTGCCGTTGTTGCAGAATTGAAGCGGATGCACGCACTTTATCTCGGGAAGACAGCATGGGCGACAGCCAATGTGCAGGACAAAGATGCTAGCGCTGAGGCCATTCACCTCTGCGAATTGTCGACGCACCGCTACGGGGCGATTTATCATCAGCGCGGTCAAAAGGCGAAGAGCGAAGTATACCTAAAGCAGGCTACCGAGATTTACACGCTCTACCTCGCCTCTTTTCCAAGCAGCGTCAATGCGTACGATATCCGTTACTACCTTGCTGAGATCCTGTTCGACTTCAAACAATATGAGACGGCCTCTGGGCACTACTTTATCGTTGCGAAATCACAGCCAAACGGCAAATACATGAAGCCGGCGGCGCTAAATGCTGTGGCAGCCATCAACCAGCTGGTCCAAGACTCCAAATGGCCACAGCTACCGCCCCCTGGGCAGGTGGCCCACCCACTAGAAATTCCTCGGGTCAAAGTTAAGCTAGTAGAAACAATGGATCAATACGTTACCTTATTACCCAAGGAGAAAGACGGTGATCCAATGCGCTTTACCGCAGCGCAGACACTTTTTGAATATGGTCACTATCCCGACGCAATCGCTCGCTTCGACAAGATCACCAAGGTGATCCCCGAGAGTAAGCAAGCCAAAGCATCGGCAAAAGTCATACTTGGCTACTATGCAGATAAAGAGGACTGGAACAAAGTCATCAGCTGGGGCCAGGCTTTTTCAAAGCAGGACAAGCTGATGGATGCTGATCTGCGCAAGTATGTGACCGATTTGCTGCGCAGCGGCATGTTCAAGCGCGCATTGGCTGCAGAGAAGGCGGGTAAGTTCGACTTCGCAGCGTCAGGATTCCTCGAGTTCCAAAAGCAATTCCCGGCCGATCCCAATGCTGACCGCGCAGTATTTAATGCAATGAACAACTACTACAAGGTCGGCCGCATTGAAACAGCGATCACATCAGGTAAACTTTTGCTCGAGAAATATCCGAAATCTCCTCTCGTTCCTGACGTGCTCGCGAGTATCGGCAGCACTCATGAAACCCTGGGTAAATTCGCTGAAGCGGCTGGATTTTACCAGCGCTTGGCAACTGGATTTCCCCAGGATAAGCGTGCTCCCAATGCTCTTTACAATGCCGCCGTCCTCTACAAGGGTGTGAAGAACATCGATCAGTCGATCTCTATGTTAACGCTGTTTTCCCAGCGCTACGCGGATCAACCAGCAGCTCCGGACGCCACCCTTGAGCTGGCAAGTTTGCTAGAGAAATCAGGTCACTTTACCGAGGCCGTCCTGCACTACAAACTGTTCGCTTCACGTTATTCTAGCGATCAAGAACGAGCCTTGTATGCTGCAGCGAAGGCTGCCAGCATTGAAATCACCAACACTGACCGTACGACTGGTCTCAAAGATTTGGACAGGGTCAAAAAGGCACTGATTGCTAAGGGATCGCCAGCCGCCTTTGACGCGCGGGCAACCGTCGCTGGAACCGTCTTTAAGTTGAATGAGCCCCTCTACTCTGAGTTTGCTGCTGCTCCGCTTAATGATGGCAGCAAGATTGAGAAGCAGGTTGGAGACAAGCAGGCAAAGTTGGTAAAGCTTGCAGCAAACTACGAGCAGATTATCGACCTTGGTAGCGCCGAATTTAGCGTCGCGTCTCTGTACCGCCTTGGTGAGGCTCATGAAAACTTTGCATCCGCATTGTTTAAGGCTCCTGCACCTCCTGGGGCCTCTCAGGTGGACATCGACAAGATTAAGACCGAATTGGAAAAGGTCGCCTTTCCACTCAAAGAGGAGGCGTACAAATTCTTCGAAACCGCTTACAAGCGTTCACGTGAAGTAGAAACATTTACCGTATGGACTCGGCGCACCTATCAAAAGATGGTTGAACTAGCTCCAGACAAGCATCCAGACGTCGACGAGCTATCTGCCGAGCCGAGCTATATGGCTCATGAAGTCAAACTCAGCAAGCCCGTAGCGGCCTTGGTTACGCCCTGAACGTCATCAATTTGCAAGGAGTGAGAATATGTCTAGAGAAATAAAACATCACTTGGTTCAACTGGGCTTATTGGCGTTCGTCAGTAGTTTAGTCGGCTGCAAAACCACGTCACCTAGCGTGGTCAATGTCGACCAAAACCGGGGCCAACTCTCTCTCTACTCTTCAGGTGATCAGCGGACGACTTTAAGCGGCGCACAAAAGCAGGAACAAGCCACAAAAATCGAGTCCACTCTGAAGCAAGAGCTGCACGACAAGCGCGATGATATCCCATCGCTGATCTCTTTAGCCGAGGTCGAGGTGTCGCTTAAGCAACTTGACGCAGCAGAAAAGAATTGCCACACCATCTTACGCAAGGACCAGAGCAACAAAGAGGCTCGTAAGATCCTAGCCGAAATCGCCATGCGTCGAGGCAACTATGATATGGCATCCATCTTCATTAACTCAATCGGAGCTGCAGCGAACAAGGATAGCAGCATCCTCAACATGCGCGCTATGATCGAGCTGCATAGCAATAACAATTCAGCGGCGATGGCCCTGTTCAAACAGGCACTCAAGGTTAATTCGGATGACCTAGCCGTACGCATGAACCTTGGGGTTCTCTTGCTCAAGTTCCGCCAGCTCGATCAGGCCTCCGTTGAATTTGAAAGAGTGTTAAAAAGTGTACCGAATCACTCGGATGCCAAGGTTCATCTAGCGATTATAAAATCGAGCCGGGGTCAGAATGAAGAAGCCTTGAGCATGCTCAACGAGACGCTAAAGGCTGATGAAGGCAATCCTTTGGTGCTTTATAACCTGGCCGTCGTCGAACGTAATATTGGCAAGTTGGACGATGCGCTGGATCATTTAAAGCTCTATGTCAAGAATACCCACAGCAAGGCAAGCGACAATGATCAAGTGTTTGCTCTGATCGGGTCGATCCAACGTCAACAGGCCGCTAAGGGGGAAAAGGTTTCAGATGAAGACCTGCAAAGTATGGTTGCAGCCGAGAGTAGCGACGGCGACGAAGCTCCAAAAAAGGTTGCAACTGCTACTGAGCCTCAAGGCGCTGTGAAGAAGAAGAATGCAGGGCCGGTCCAGGCTGCAAAGGCAGCACCAAAGGCCAAGTCCAAGCCGGTCGCTGCTGCTACTCAAGAACGGCCAGCTGAGAAGGAGCTAGTGATTCCTGACAATGCTGCAGAGCCGGCCTCATCCGACGAAATTGGCGACCTCGAAAAGGCCTTAAAATAAACCGCGATGCCTCAGTTTAGGGAGGGATTCCAATGACTATTGCGCGCCTTTTTTGCCTATTAGCCTTAGGGTTCACCGGTTTTTCCAGCGCCCCGGCCCTAGCCGATCCCGCGCATCCGGCGCCTGCAAAAGATGTGTCGAACACCACGACCTTTGTCGGCAAAGATTCAACCAATATCGATTTTTCCGCCGCCAACATCGACGGCAAGATGCAGGCCCCCTCTGGCTTCTTTTTGCAAGGGCGCAATTCTCAATCGATGTCGCAAATGGTAAAGCTGCGGTCAAAGTTTCGCAGCGAGCTTCGCGATTCTAAATCCGCGGTAAAGGCGTTGATTCACTAAGGTGGTCGTTCATCGTTTGAGGAGCCAACTAGGATTGGCCTTGCGACCTAATGGCATCAACGGCTAGCTGGTATTCGCGGCGTATGGCGGATTGCCCCAAATGGAGCCCATGTCTTGCCAGCCAATGGCCGCGCCTTATCGTGCCAAGCAGGCAATCGCTGTTACCTGAGTAGATCAACGCCGACAATCGACTGTTGGCTGATTTCCCGTAGATCACGGGGTGCTCAGGGTCGATGACCACGGCATCAAAGGTCGTACCGACGCTGAAAAAATCATCGGCACTTTGCCCCATGGCCAGACGACCTCTGGTCCATGCCGACGTAAACAACTCGGTGCCATACTCGTCACCAGGCTGAACCGTCAAAACCTGGCGCTTCATGGACCGCAGCCTTTGACCGTAATCGAGCCAGCGCAACTCCTCGATCGGACTTAAGGTCACTTGGCTATCGCTGCCAATGGCGATTCGTCCACCTAGCTGCCAATAATCCTTCAGCGAGAACAAGCCATCACCTAGGTTGGCCTCCGTGGACGGAGCGACGACTACAGTGGCATTGCTGGCAACGAGGCGTTTGATCTCCATGTAGTCCATATGAGTGGCATGAATCAAACTGAAACGCTGGTCTAACGGTAGATGTGTCAATAACCAGTCAACCGGCCGCATCCCCGTGACCTTTAGGCACTGTTCGACCTCGAGGGTCTGCTCCGCGACATGGATATGGGCTGGCCCGTTAAACGGCTGACCAAGAACCTGAAGTATTTCTGCTGCGGCGACAGCCCGCAGCGAGTGTATGCCACGTCCGACCTGAACATCGTGCGCATGACCCGCAGCACGCTCAGCCAGCGCGAGTAAATTCAAATAGTCATCGACACTGTTATGGATAAAGCGTCGCTGGTTTTGAGACGGTGGCGTTGTAAACCCGCCCTTCTGATACAGCACCGGCAGCAAAGTGAGGTGAATTCCTGCGGCCTCGGCTGCTGCCATCAAGCGGCGGCTCATCTCCGCTGGGTCACTATAGGGCACACCATGTTCGTCGTGGTGAAGATAGTGGAATTCCGCAACTGCCGTATAGCCATGCCGGACCATCTCAGCGTATGCCATGGTCGCTACTGCCTGCATCTGCTCAGGTCTAAGTCGCTGGGCGCAGTGGTACATGGCATCGCGCCATGCCCAGAAATCATCTCCTGAGGCGTTGTTCGGGCGGTGTTCGGCAAGTCCGGCCATAAGATATTGAAATGCGTGGGAATGGGCATTTTGAAAACCTGGGATAACATATCCTGGCACATCCTCCCACGAGCTGATGCCAGGAGCTGCGGCATCACTGACGTCGATGATCAACCCTTGCCCGTCGAGTGCGACATAGGCCGGACTCATCCAACCGCTGCGCTGGAGAAGGGCGTCACAGCGCAGATGGCGAACCTGCCTCACCTCTGCACTCATGAAATTGCCGTCAGACGTTTTAACGCGCCAATCAGGCTGTCAAACATCGCCGTCAAGGCTGATCGCACTGCTTCCTCTTTATCCGGCGCCCTACTCACACTGGCTTCATCCATGTACACGTCTTGCGCCATCTCCAGTTGCAGAGCATGGACGCCCGCCGCAGGCTGGCCAAAACGGCGGGTGAGATAGCCTCCCATAAAAGGCTCGTTATCGGCGACATCATAGGTACCGGCGGCGCGTAAAGCGGTAAGAGCCGCCAAGCTCAGCTCAGGCGCAGCGGTCTTACCCTTTTGGTTGCCGAGGATCATGTCGGCAAAGGGTTGAGCGCGGATGCTTGGTACCGATCGCTTGATCGAGTGAGCATCGAAAAACAGAACGTGAGGCGATGTTTTGCGCATTTCGCCGATCAATTTGCCGATCTGCCCGTGATAAGGCGCGTAGTAGACATCCAAGCGACGCTTGGTCTCTTCTTTATCAGGAGGTCCCGCCGTGTAAATTGGAGTGCCGGCAAACGTCTGTAGGGGAACCAAGGCAGTTTCCTGCCTCTGGTCATGATAAAGTGCGCGACCTGCGGGATCTCGGTTTAGGTCGATGACGTAGCGGCTGTAGTGGGCGTGAACCAGGGTGATGCCCATCTTTGGTGCGAACTTGTAGAGCTCGTGTACAAACCAGTCTGTGTCAGCTAGGCCTTCAACCACTTCCGGACGCATGTCCTTGGCAATGTCCGGCGGTATGTCAACGCCGCTATGCGGACAGCTGATGATGATCGGAAGCCGCTTGATCTGCGGCCGCAAAATGTGCAAGGGAGACGTCATACTCCCAAATATAGCAAAGCCGCCAAACGGCGGCTAGGTTTCACTACGCTTGATTATTGGTCGGCCATATAGTTGCGAACATAGGCAAAGTAGGCGTCGAAGTCCTTGGTCTCACCAATGCCGACATCGGGGTACATCACGTCATGGACACTGGTCAGATTATGGTTGAGTTCGAGGCCGTGGCCGACTTCATGGAAAAACAGTTTTTGTAGCTCATAGTGGGTTTTGGTGGTCATATAATCGTAGTCGAATTCAACGCGCATCGAGTACCGAATGGTCTCTTTTGCAGTTTGACCAGGAATCACGGTCACAGGGTTTTCCACTTCGGTTTCTGAAAGCCATTGGCCGAGGCCGACTTTTCCAGTACCGAGGCCCTCAGCATTCGAAGCCACTAGACCCTTCGTGATGATAATGCTGGAATTAGCGTCGGCGGGACTGCTTTCAAAGGTGAGCACAGTCGAGCCAGCCAAGCCATTGTAGTCCTTGATCAGAGTTTGAAAGCTAGTGACAAACTCGGGCGTTGATCCGGCCGCGATCGCTAAGCGGTACTGTTTTAATTTGCTGACCTTATAAGAGTTGCCGCAACCGGTAGCACCAAGGGCGGATAAGATGAAGAGGCAAAACAGACGGCAGAGCTTTGACTGAACGAGGTCGAGCATGACGGGTCACCTTAAGCAGCGGGGAGTGGGCAGGAAAGAGAGCAGCAGGGAGGGGGAGCATGCCGCCAGCCGGTGTGGGCTGGTGACAGATAGGAATCTATCACTTGACATAACCTGAGTCAATATAATTTTATAAAAAAATATAAATACTATTAGTAAGCGTTTCTATTTATAAAACCTCTTAGAATCGTTAGCAAAATGATCCTCACATCGAGCCATAAGCTCCAGTTTTGAATGTAGTAAAGGTCGTACTCGATGCGCTTTTCGATGCTGGTGTTACCGCGCCAGCCATTGGCCTGGGCCCACCCGGTGATCCCGGCCTTGATCTTGTGCCTCAGGTAGTACCCCGGCACATCTCTTCGAAATTGCTCGACAAATACCGGCCTCTCGGGCCTAGGACCGACCAGGCTCATCGAGCCCCCAAGCACGTTGAACAACTGCGGAAGCTCATCGAGGCTGGTTCGCCGCAGCCATTTACCGATCGGAGTCGTCCGATCATCACCCTCTTTGGCCCAAACCGCACCGCTTTTGGCCTCCGCGTCGCTTCGCATCGACCTAAATTTCAGGATGGCGAAGGTCTTACCGTCGAGGCCCATACGTTCTTGCCTGTAGAACACCGGCCCACGTGAGGTCACCGCCACCAAAGCAGCAATCAAGAGCATGAGCGGACCAAAGAGGAGCAGTGCACAGCAGGACCCGAGAATATCGACGACCCGTTTGATGACGCTACCGATGCCAGCCAATGGGCTTTCATTGATTGAGACCACTGGAGTTCCAGCGACGATATCGACTCCTGCGGCGAAGCGTGTAAAGCGGAACAAATCAGGAATCAACCGAACATCAGTGACTTGGTCGGCAATGCGTTCCAAATGCCGGTCGACGAAGTCATAAGCTTGATGCGGCAGAGCAAAGACCACGCTCTCTGTGGGATTGGCGGAAAAAAAATCCGGCCAGTTGCTGGGTGCGTCGAGTCGATGCAATCCGCTTTGTCGGCATAGGGCTTCGCTCGCGGCTATTTGCTCCGGTCCGCCAGCAAGGATGACGCCATAGATCTCGCTTCTGGTCAGGTCACCGTCTTTAGCCATTTCAATGGCATGCTTCAAGGTGTCTCCGCCGCCGATGATCAAAGTGCGGCGCGGCGCGGCGCGAAGGCGATAAAGGCGCAGCGCCTTGCGCACAGCGCTGCGTCCAGCGATGATCAGCCACGGATGGATGGCCAGAAACAGCCCCATCACGACACGAGAATAGCGGTACTCTTCGTAGAGGTAGGTAAAGGCGATAAAGGCAAAAGTCGCGACGACGCAACTTTGCAGGGTATCGAGAGCTTCAACAAAGGCTGAACGATGCCGCCCTGTGCGGCGGTAGAAGCCAGATGCGACAAAGGACAGAAACCAGATGCCGGCGACGAAGGGTGCTAGCTTGTAATAGAGTAACGGAGCGGGAATGCCTTTGGTGATGGGGAAGAGGCCTGAAAAGCGCAGTTCATAGGCGATGATCCAGCCGATCGTCACCATGACCACGTCCGATGAAGCACGGATGACCATCAACGCGTCTTGATTGCGGCGATTCACAGAGTCGGTTCCTTCAAGAGGGAGCTTATTTCCGCCTCCATGTTAGTAAGAAATGCGGTTCGGCCATACCCTTTAGCGTGGGCGACCAGGTTTTCTACAGCAAAATCAGCTGGTTTGAAGGCGCTCAAGGTCTCGACCAGGGCTTCGGCGGTGCCGGACTCAAAAAATAGTCCTGTTTCACCGGGCTTGATAAAATCGAGAGCACCTCCGGCGCCCAAGGCAATCACTGGAGTGCCGCAAGCCATGGCTTCGACGGCGATCATACCGAAGTCCTCGACCCCAGGAAACAACAGGGCATCCGCCTGCGCCAAAAGTTGAACGAAGCGTTGATTGTCTGGGTTAATGATGAACTCAACGTCGGCCTGCACGCGGTCCGCCTGAGCCCGTAGCGACCGCTCCATCGGTCCAGCACCGGCAATCACCAAACGCCGCCTAAGCTGTGCGCATGCGGCAATGGCCAGGTCAAAGCGCTTGTAGGAAACCAGAGCTCCTGCAGCGAGAAGGTAGCCGCCGCGTCCCTTCGCAGCAGAGCAGGGCTTGAAGCGATCAAGTTCGATCGGAGGGTGAATAACCTTCGCCTCTCTCCCATACAAACGCTGGACTCTGGAGGCAACGAAACGGGAATTCGCTACGAATCGGTCGACGCGCTGCGCGCTACTGACGTCCCAGCGCCGAAGTCGCGGGGTCATGGCACGAATGGCGGCGCCGGCGCCGGGTATGTGCTTGACGCCCGCGATATATTCTTCCTGCTGATCCCAGATGTAGCGCATGGGGGAATGGATATAGCAAAGGTGCCGGGCGTTGGGGCCCTTGATGGCACCTTTCGCCACGCAGGAGGACGTGCTGATGATCAGGTCGTAGTCCTGCAGGGCCAACGCTTCGATCGCCGACGGTAGCAGCGGTAGCAGCAACTTGCGCCCACGTTTAAACAGATTGGTGCGACGCAAGCAATGCACCTCGCGACGACTAATAGACTCTGGCATGGCAAGCCGGTCATAGAACAAGGTGTAGATGGGCGCCTCTGAGTAAAGCTCTAAGAGGGCCTCCAGAACCTTTTCGCCGCCGCGGTAGGTGGTCAGCCAATCATGAACAAAGGCGACGCGCACGGGCGGATTTCCTACCAAAAAAGAGGTTGTTCGGCTGCGCCCACAACGGCGCTTTAGGTCCCTTCCATTGATACCACAAATCTTAGAAAGCTGGGTGGCTTAACACCCCTGAGGCGGCGCCGGAGGCGACTTGTCTATCGGCAGGATTTGCACCTTAATCTAAGCCTTTGGTAAGATAATGAGATCAGGCTTCAGCGCTATCCTAGCTACCGCGACGTCTTTAGGTCTCACGGCCCCACCGAAGGCAACCTCTTCCTCTTCGTCTCCAGCTATGCATCAGTACCGGCAGCAGCCGTTGCCAGTATCCCTGTGTTATCGACGTTCGGACCGACACCGGAGGACTCCCCATTCATGCGTGCAACTGATCCCCGTTCCTTAGGTGATACGAGGGCCATGGCCCAGTCCATGCTCCTCGACGAGACGCCTAAAGGCTCGAGTGAAGACTGGCGGTCGAATTTCCCCGAGATTGTTGGGCGCAGCCCTCCGATGGTAAAAGTCCTTGAAACAGTTTCGAAAGTTGCGCGTTCAGATGGCGCGGTGCTTATCCTAGGGGAAAGCGGTACAGGCAAGGACCTGATCGCGGCCGCCATTCACCGCCTTTCCCCGCGTTCAGGAGGGGAATATGTTCCTCTCAACTGTAGCGCCATTCCCGATAATCTCCTGGAGAGCCAACTCTTTGGCCATGTCAAAGGCGCCTTTACAGGGGCCGATGGTCGGGTGATGGGAAAGTTTGAGTTTGCTAAGGGTGGCTCGATCTTCCTTGACGAGATCGGCGACATGCCTGCGAATCTTCAGGCCAAGCTGTTGCGTGTCCTACAGGATAAAAAATTTACACCCCTTGGCAGCAATATTCTTATGGACGCAGATGTGCGGATCGTTGCCGCCACCAATATGGATCTAGGACAGGCGATCCGTGAACAAACCTTTCGCCAGGATTTGTACTACCGGCTCAATGTCCTGCCAATCCACCTGCCGCCCCTGCGCGAACGAACGGGCGACATCCCCAGCTTGCTGGAACACTTTATGGAGCAAGCCAACCGCATTCACAATAGCCAACCTCGTTGCTACTTGAGCGACGCGCTGGTCGCTCGACTTTCCGCCTATGACTGGCCCGGCAACATCCGTCAGTTACAGAATTTAATCTCCAGACTCGTCGTGATGCGGGGCGCAGGAGTGATAGAGATTGAAGATTTACCTGCCGAGATGTTTGCAAGACCTGAAGAACTGCGCCTCGCCAGCCCACCACTGGCCTCGTCACAACCGCTCATGCGGCCGACCACGGCGATGCCTTTGCCTATGGTGCAGCATGCGGCTGGAGTTCGAGTACCCCAGGAGTTTACCTCTTTACCGGAACACGGATTGGATTTGACCCAATATATCGAGGCCCTGGAGAATGACCTGATTCGCCAGGCCTTAGAACGTACTGGTAACAACCGCAACCAGGCCGCCAAACTGCTTGGCCTCAACCGGACAACCTTAGTCGAGCGGATCAAGAAGCGCCATTTGACGACGCTCAATGCCCCGTCGAAGGAACTTTAACAAAGCCCAGTCAGCTAGTAAGGCGAACTAGGTGCGTGCTGATTGAACCGGCTGTACCGGCAACGACTCGCGCCAAGCGACCGCAGCTTCCAATTCGGCTCCCACCTCAAGCAGCAAATCTTCCCGGTACGGAGGTCCAGCCAGCTGGACACCGATCGGAAGTCCCGACGCTGCGACGTGCATCGGTATGGAAATGGCAGGCTGGCCAGTCACATTACACCACCCTGAATATGGCACCATTTCCGTGCAGCGCCAGAGCAAGCTCTTGGCATCGGTCTCACCCGTCTCGTGTAGCCAACCGATGCGCGGCGGCTCCATCGCCATGGTCGGCGTCAGCAACAAATCATAATCCGTACCCCAGTCGCGGACGATTTGCCTTGAGAATACCTGCAGGCGCAGCACGGCTTTGATGTAGTCATGGCTGCTTAGTTCCAGCGACATCTGTCGTAGGCTGGCGCTTAGCGGTTCGACCAAAGACCAGTCGCTGACATCTTGATAAGCAGCCGATGTGCACCAGATCGCGACAAAGTCCTCAGCCAACTGGTCGCTTCCCGCGCCTGGCCAAGTCGGCGTGACGGCATTAACCTCGTGGCCAAGGCTAGCCAGGATCGTGGCAGTTTTAGTAACCGCATCAACACAACTCTGTGCGACGTTGACGCTGTATGGCCCCGTACAGGTAAAGCCTATGCGCAACCGTTTGCCTTTGCCGCTAGCGCCGCGAAGTGCACTACGCAAATACGGTTCGCTGGGTTCCTGCACGCTGTTCCAGCCTGTCGGATCATACTTCGCCAGCGCATCCAAATACGCTGCAGTGTCAGCGACCGTCATAGACTGGCAGCCATCAGTGGTAAAGCCGTGCATGACTTCGCTGACGAGAGGGCCCTTCGGTATCCGACCGCGGCTCGGCTTCAGACCAACCAAGCCGCAACACGACGCCGGGATACGCAGAGAGCCGCCGCCATCGCTACCGTGCGCGATAGGCGCCATTCCGGACGCCACTGCCGCACTAGCGCCGCCGCTGGAACCTCCCGGCGTGTACTCGGTATTCCACGGGTTGCGAGTGGCACCATAAAGGGTGTTTTCTGTGACCGGGAGTGAACCGAATTCGGGCGTGTTGGTACGCCCCATAAACAAAAAGCCGGCTTCGCGTAGTAAGCGAACTGGAGTCGTATCATAGCGGCCAATCTTTGCTTTAGCGGCAACAGTCCCGTGCGTGGTACGCTCGCCCTTGACCTCGGTAAGATCCTTGATAGGCAGAGGCACCCCGTGAAACGGCGCCAGCACATCTCCGCGCATCACGGCGTTCTCGGCGGCCTTAGCCTCGTTTAACAGCTCGGCGTCGCGCCGCCAGATGATGGCATTGATGATCGGGTTGACGCGGTCCACGACAGCAAGGTAGCGCTTAATGACCTCGACCGGGCTCACTTGCTTGGCCTTGATCGCGGCGGCTAGCTCTAGCGCTGATGGATTGGCGGTTAACATAGCCTAAATCTTTAGAACTTCTTGTTCTTTTTTGGCTAGGCGATCGTCTAGGGCCTTGATCGAAGTATCGGTCTGCTTTTGGATGTCAGCCTCAAAGCGCTTGGCATCGTCGTCGCTAATCACCTTATCTTTAGCTTGCTTTTTGACCGCATCGTTGGCCTCGCGGCGGATATTGCGGATCGCAACTTTGGCTTCCTCAGCCATTTTCTTTAGGTTCTTGACGATGTCTTTGCGGCGTTCCTCGGTCAGCGCAGGAATCGGGATGCGCACGACATTCCCGTCATTGGTTGGTTGGATGCCGATATCAGCCCGCATGATGGCCTTTTCGATGTCCTGGATCGACTTTTTTTCGTAAGGAGCCACGGTGATGGTTCGGGCATCCGGAGTCGTTAATGTCGCCACTTGATTCAGCGGCGTCGGTGTGCCGTAGTGGTCGACTTTAATACCGTCGAGAAGCGAGATCGAGGCACGACCTGTGCGCACCTTAAGGAGATCGGTTTCAAACGCCTTAATACGCTTTTCCATGTTTTGCTTGCAGCTATCTACTGGCTTGACGCTCATCGCTGTTGCCTCCAAATGCACCGCTATCCGGGTTCGTTACGTAACCATCGTTCCAACTTGGGGATTGAGCACGGCCGTACGCACCGAGCCGGGCGCCCCTAATTTAAATACCATGATCGGCAGGTTGGCTTCCATACACATGGTAATCGCCGTGGCATCCATGACGTCCAACTTTTTTGAGATGACGTCGAGGTAGGACAGGTTAGTGAACTTTTTCGCCGCGGGGTTCTTCATCGGGTCTGAGTCGTAGATCCCGTCGACCTTGGTCGCCTTCAAGATAATGTCGGCGCCTACCTCGCGAGCCCTGAGGCTGGCGGCGGTGTCCGTCGTGAATAATGGATTGCCGGTCCCCCCGGCAAAGATCACGACCCGACCGGAGTCCAGATGCTTGATGGCCTTACGCCGAATATATGGCTCCGCCACTTCGGGCATGGTGATGGCAGTCATCACTCGGGTTTGGATCTGGTATTTGTTCTCTAGTGTCGCCTGTAGGGCTAGACCATTGATGATCGTTGCCAGCATTCCCATGTAGTCAGCCGAAGCCCGCTCGATGCCCCACTTGGCAGCGGCTGAGCCGCGAAAGATGTTGCCACCTCCGATCACTACGGAGACCTTACAGCCGAGCTTGCGGGTGTCGGCGATTTCGCCCGCAATCATCTCCAGGGCATCGCCATCGATACCGTACCCCTGCTGGCCGCCGAGCATTTCCCCGGATAGCTTCAGCATGATGTGGCGGTGCGAGAAATCGGTCATGGGGCGGCTCCATCCTTAGGCCTGGTAGAAAAAACCCCAATCCTAGTGTCGGATTGGGGTTCCATTAGCACTGATTTATTTGCCTATATTGGCCGCCGCAGCGACCTCGGCGGCAAAGTCTTCCTTCTTTTTCTCGATGCCTTCACCGAGTTGAAAACGGCCAAAGGCGGAGATTTTCAGCCCCTTCTTGACGTTATCAACATGCTTGGCCACCGTGATCTTGTCGTCTTTGATGAACGGCTGTTCCACAAGGCAAACTTCCTTGAAGAACTTCTTCATCTGACCGACCAAGATCTTCTCGACCAAGTCGGCTGGCTTGCCTTCGTCTTCGAGTTTTTTGCGGGCGATCTCTTTTTCCTGCTCGAGCTCTGTCGCATTCACTTCAGTTTCGACTAAGAAACGTGGCGACGCCGCGGCAACGTGCATGGCGACTTCTTTACCCACTTCGAGCACTTCAGGACCCTTGGCGCCTTCGAGAACGACCAGCGTGCCGATCTTGCCACCCATGTGCGAGTAGCCAACAACCACGCCGTTGTTCGCATGAGCCACGTGAACTCGACGGACCTGCATGTTCTCGCCGATCTTGGCGATCAACTGCGTCAGATGCTCCTTGACGGTGTGCCCGCCGATCTTGAGGTCGAGTAGCTCTTCTTGGTGCTTGGCCTTGTGCTTCAGCGCCAATTGCGCAATGTCGTGGGCCAACGTTTTGAACTCTTCGTTTTTACTAACGAAATCAGTTTCGCAGTTAAGCTCGACGAGAACACCCGAGGCATGGTCAGGACTGACAAACACCTCAACAAGGCCTTCAGACGCGACGCGGCCTTCCTTCTTTTGCGCGCGGGCCATGCCGTGCTCGCGCAGCCAGACGATCGCCTTATCCAGATCGCCATCGGTCTCGGTAAGCGCTTTTTTGCACTCCATCATACCGACGCCGGTTTTCTCTCTCAGCTCTTTGACCATCCCTGCGGTGATCGCCATATCCAAACCCTCCGGCTGTAAAATTCTTAGTGAACGGATCCGTCGCCCGACTCATCACGGTCAAATTTGCGGGCCTTCTCAACAGCGACTGTGTGTCCTTGGTCGTCATGGAATTTACCGGCTTCGACTGAGCCGAACTTCTCGTCAGGCTCTGACTTGTCGCGCGAACGCTGCTTGCCTGCGATGCAGGCTTCGGCTGCGGTGCGAATGAACAATTGAATCGACTTCAGGCTGTCGTCGTTGCCAGGAATCAGGAAATCGATGCCATCTGGATTTGCGTTGGTATCGGCAATGGCCACGACTGGAATGCCAAGCCGCTTAGCCTCTGTCAGTGCGATGACTTCTTTGTGCGCATCGACCACGAACAAAGCCCTTGGTAGGCCAGGCATGTCTTTAATGCCGCCCAGGTTACGCAGCAGCTTCTCGCGCTCGCGATGCAGACCAAGGATTTCCTTCTTGACTAGCTTTTCAAAGGTACCATCTGCTTCCATCTTCTCGATGCGCTTCAGGTGGTGAATCGATTGACGCAGTGTCGTCAAGTTGGTCAACGTGCCACCGAGCCAACGGTGATTGATGTAGAATTGCCCAGAACGAGCGGCTTCTTCAGCGACGAGGTCCCGAGCCATGCGCTTGGTGCCAACAAACAGAACATGGCCGCCCTTTTGCGTGGTCTTCTCAAGGAAATCACAGGCGCTTTTGAACAACCGCACGGTCTTCTGTAGGTCGATGATGTGAACGCCATTGCGCTCGCCAAAGATGTAAGGCTTCATCTTTGGATTCCAGCGACGGGCCTGGTGACCGTAGTGGGCGCCTGCTTCCAGCAGGTCTTTCATGTTGATCGTCACGGACATAGCTTCTTGCTCCTTCGAGGGTTGATCCTCGGTCAGCCAAAGTGTTGTGGCACACCCTCGATTTCGGCTGACCCGCGTATTTTAAAGCTCACCGCAGATGGGTCCGCGGAAGCCTCAGTAACCTACTCGTCTAGTTCGGCAACTTCAACCCTTTAAGCGCTGCAAATGGCGAGGCATCAACGCTACCCTGGCCGTAGACCTGGCCGCTAGCTGTTGGCTCTAAGCATGCTGTACAGGCGTTGGTACCGGTGTCTTCAGGGACCAGGCGGCTAGGCATCGCCGTCTGCACGGCATCGTTGATCAGCGTTTCCAAGTCGAGTTCATCGCCGTCCAGGTAGTAGGCGTCGAGATCGGCAAGACTCAGGTTGGTCTCCTTAGCCGCACTATTGAAGGCAGCAGGAAAAAAGCGCACGCTTAGCGGAATGGAAAGCGGCCATGCAATCGGTCGATCGCAACGGCTGCAGTGAACGACCGGCGCATAACGCACAGTCCCTGTGACCTGCACACTTCCGGCCTCTTCCAGCAAGAGGTCGAACTCGGCCTTCAGCTGCGGCCGTTCCGAGGCCTTGCCGTAGGCATCGAATAGATGCTCTGGGAAATCAGAATAAAGACTGGCCAACCAAGGCTCATGGCCGTCAATCTGCACATGCAGGCGTGGTGTCATATCTTTTAACTGAACGCGCATAAAATACGCCTTTAAATTAGCGCCTTATGATGATCCAAGCGGGCGCTTGCTGCGCCCCTTATTAAACTCTTAAGGCCGCATATGCAAGGAGATTTTGCCGATCCTCGTACGTACAGCAAGGTTTGCTGGCACGTCGACTTGCCCGCGTTTGGGTTCTTCGGCAACTAACGAGTGTTTTTGCTGGCTTCGCCCAAGCGGGCAAAAAATTTCAGGCAAGATTCTAATATTCCTCATTATTTGACCGATACACCGAGTAGCGCTGGGACGCATGAGACAACCAGCAACAGGCAGCCGTAAGGAATAAAAAGAGTCGAGACTTGAGCGAGCTTTGGAACATCTATAAGGACGGTCGCCAAATCGGACCGCTGACAGCGAGCGACATACGCCGTGGTCTGCGCGAAGGCGAATTCGATCCCTTTGATCTCGTCGCACGCGAGGGTTCAAACCTCCGTCGTGAACTGGTTGAAGTCGACGAGCTATTCTTCACTAGCCAAGTGGTCTACGGTAATGATGCGGCGTCATCGACTGCCGAGATGCAGGCCGTCACTCAGGATTTGTCAAAGAGCAAGGCCCCGATTTCCGGTTTTCAGCCGTCGAAGATCGGCGTGATTCCAAAGGCAGACGACCAGATCAAAACGCAAGAGCCTCGCCCCACATCGCCGATGCTCGGCCAAGGCCACTTGGCCTTGGCCGATCAAGGAGCCACCGTACCATCCCTCGCAAGCTCCACCCGCCCAAGGCCGGTAAGGAGGCAGCGCAATCCAAAGCACTTTCTCTTGATGAATAGCGTTGGCAGAGTGCTCGGCCCCATGAGCGCGACCGAGGTCCAATCACTGTATTTTCGCGGAGTGCTTGCCAACGATGTCGTTGTCATGCGGCCTGGCTCGGAGGCGAAGATCAAACTGAGCCGGTTCATATCGGTATTATCTGGCAATCGCAGCTCTAAGGCCCAGACGCAAGGCGCACATCCAGTCACTGGGATCCTGGCACTCCTCGCACCGAATCGGCAGCGGATGATTTTCAGCACCAGCCCCTTTGGCTTGCAGCCGATGGCTGCGGTAGTGCTGATCGCTGCTTTCATGCTGTTCCTCGCCACCGGCCTGCTGCTGATTGAGCACAAAACTGGCAAGCTGTCAGCTCTTGCCGATAGGCTGACCCATCGCTCGACGACCGCCACTCCAGCCGGCAAGATTGGTGGCCAAAATACACACCGTAAGCCCCCAGCCAAGGCCGCTTCACTGCCGCTGCCGGAGGCCAACAAGGGCATGACTGCGCCACTACCAAGCAATCCGACCGCCGTCTCCCCGAGGTCGGCAGCTGAGACGCAAGCGGCAGTACAGGCAGCGTTTATTGCGGCAGATGGGCCCACGGCCGTGACGCCTCAACCAGGCGCCCCCGCGGCCGGAGCCAAGTCCAGGGCGAAAACGCATAAGAACAAACCCCACGTGCGGCAGCGACCCGCAGCAAAATCGCGCGCGCATACGCGGTGGCGAGATGCAAAGCCTAAATCCGATGCTTTGCCCAGGGGCAACTAATCGACGACATGGAAAGCTGACTCTCGGGACTTGCCTTTCTCGAACAGAGCCGCTATGAACGGGACTCGATTTTTCGTTTCCGACTATTTGGAGTTAGGGCGATGGCTGTTCCAAAGTTTCGCATCTCGGCATCTAAGCGCGACATGCGCCGTTCGCACCACGCGCTTGTAGCGCGTAGCATGGCTTACTGCTCCTCTTGTGGCGAGGCCAAGCTATCGCATACAGTTTGCAAGAACTGCGGTAGCTACAATGGCAAGGTTGTAACGCAGCCTAAGTCCAAGGGTGATTTCGGCGGTGAGGACTTTAACGTCGAGGGCTAAGAGTTATGGCCTCAGCGTTTAAGCTCCTAGCAATGTTTCCCGGGCAAGGCTCGCAATATGTCGGCATGGCCCGGTCTTTGCTGTCCGAATTTCCGTCTTCGCGCTCCCTCTTCGAAGAAGCAGAAGATGCGGCCAAGTTAAATATCCGCAAGCTTAGCCTCGATGGCCCTGAAGACGAGCTTAAGCTCACCGCAAACACCCAGCCGTGTATCCTTACAGTTAGCGTGGCAATGTGGCGAGTCCTCGTCAATGAAACAGGCCTCGTCCCCACTCTGTTCGCAGGTCACAGTCTTGGTGAGTACTCAGCGGTGGTTGCGGCCGGCGTGTTGCCGTTTAGCCAAGCGGTAGCCTTGGTGCGGCGACGCGGCGAGGCGATGCAGGAGGCTGTACCGGCGGGTTTAGGTGCCATGGCCGCAGTCTTGAACATGACGGCCGAAGACCTAGAGGCTCGCTGCCGTGACCTTTCCCGTAAGGACTCTGTGGTCGAGGTTGCAAACTACAACTCGCCGCAGCAGTTGGTCGTCGCTGGCCATCAGACCGCGGTCGGTCGCCTATGCAAGGCCCTCGAGGCAGAGAGGATTCGCTTTGTATCGCTGCCAGTGAGCGCACCGTTCCACTCCTCGCTCATGGGACCGGCGCGAGACGTCATGGCGCCATTGCTGGAAGATTCTTGGTTCACGAAGACCAAAGCAAAGATCATCCCCAACCTGACCGCCAATGTAGTCGATGAGTATGGTCCCCAGTTTTTGATCGAGCAGATCAACAGCCCAGTACGTTGGACCCAGACGATGGCGACTGCAAGTGAGCATGGTTGCGATCTCTATCTTGAAGTGGGCCCTGGCAAAGTTTTGGCTGGATTGGCGCGCAGGTGCTTGGCGAAAGAGGCAAAAATCCTCGGAACCGACGACCTTAAGCTGGGTATCAAAGGTATCCAAGACCTCATGTAGGCGAGACCAGCTTATCCAGTGAATTCTCGTCAGAATCGCCTCATTTTGTCAGGTATCCGCTTATTCTGACAGCACAAGCCTGCGTACTCTAAGGGTAATCACGAAAGTGCTCAGACTTCTGCGCGCAATAGCCGAACCATGTTTTAAGGTTGGAATTGCCATGCTTGAAGGCTCAGGACCGGGGAGGATTGCGAATGAGTTTGTTTTCATTGAAAAGAGAAAAAAAGGGTGATCGCGAGATCCTTCGGCTTGAAGGCGCAATCACCGGCGATGCTGGCTTGGAGTTCATCAAGCTGTATGACGGAATCAGCCCTAAATGCACGTTTAACTTTCGGGACGTGATCAGCATCAACAGCCAAGGTTTGCAGGTCTGGACGATGTTTTTGCGCGATTTCGTTAACGACCACGAGGTGCAGCTTGAAGAATGTCCTCCCGTGATCGTCAGTCAAATGAATATGCTGCCTAGCTTTGTGCAAAAGGCAAAGGTCACGTCGATCTACGTCCCTTATTTTTGCGAGGCCTGCAACAAGGTCAACTCGCTTATTATGGAAGCGCGCCAATTCCCCAAAGGCGACCAAGAAATGAAGCCACCAGCCTGTCCGACCTGTAAGGGCGAGCAGGAGCTTGACGACTTCGACTACTTCTTCTTCCTTAGCTACCTTAACGATCGGTAGTCGCTTGACCCGTTAAGGACCGGTCCAAAACCTCAATGCGATTTCTCTGTATCATCCGAGCTTGGCATTGGTTTTGCTTCCACAGGTGGTTCAGGCGGAGCACCCTTGAGGTTCTTCTTGATGAGTTCAAGGGCCCATTCGTCCTTGAATTGATTGCGCCCGTAAATGACGCCAACGCGCAGATCGTTAAGCCAAGTATTTGCCAGACGCTTGACGTCGGCCGGCGTTACCCTATCCAACTTCCTGGGCAACTCATAGTATTGATTCGGGTCGCCGTAGAAGAACCACGCATTGGATAGAGCCGTCGCCAACGACGAGTGCGTCTCCTGACTGAGGTAGTAGTTTGTGGCGAACCCGTGTTTGTACTCCTCGAGCTCCTCGTCGCTATAGTTTTTGGCGCGAAAATTCTGCAGCACGTCATTGATTGCGGCCAAGGTCTCTTGCGGCTTGGACGTCGACGCGCTGATGACACCAATGCCCAGGGAATATTCAATGACGTAAGAGTGTACGGCGTAGGATAGCGACCGCTTCGTGCGAATCTCCTCGCCCAGCTCCTCGCTGAGCATCTCGTAAACTAAACGCATGGCAATGCTATCTTTATCGTGGACAGACGGTGCATTGAGCTTGATGCGTATGTAGGCCGTAGGTAAATTACGACTATCGAACTTAAAGGCGCGCGTATCGTCAAAAGTTGGCGACACAGGAGTCACGTTAGTCCGTTTAGCTGCCTTGATACCACCAAAGGCCTTATTTAAATCGGCGACAACCTTGGCCGCAGGTATCGAGGTCACCACCACGATGTTCATGCCATCTGCATTGACAGCGGCCTTATGGTATGCGAGCAGATCGTTGCGATCCAGATGCTGCAGCTCCTTGATGGCCTCATCGTGATTGAGACGATAAGGATGCCCCACGGGATAAAATATTTGGTTGATGATTTCGTTTACGTAAGTGCCAGGATCGCTCGGGATATCAATAAGCGTCGCCACCAATCGGTCTTTAGTTAGACGGGTGTCTTCCGTAGTGATCGCGGGTTTGGTGACGATCGCAGCGAATAGCGGTAGAGCCTTATTCCAGTAGTCGTTAAGCGTGCCGAGGGCACATATAGAGTATTCGATTCCGCCGGAACAGCCGATTTCTAGACCATACTTTTCGCTCGTGGTGTTCACCGCGGCTTTGGGGTAGCCGGCGGCGGCCATCGGCATCACCGACCACAGCCATTCATTGAGAACTTTGCGTCCTGGCGGCAGATCCTTTAGACCGGTGCCAAAGGTAATATTTACCTGCAGGATATCTGAATTGGGGATCTCTCGAACGATGACCGGAATGCCATTTTTCAACCGATGAACGGAAGTCAGCTGCCGTTGGAGTTGTATCTTCGCGTCGCTAACCAACTCAACTTTAGGGCTAGGTGCTTGTTGACCAAAGGCGACAGCTGGCAGGGCTAAGCCCACCAGGATCGCTAGCTTGACCGAATGACGTAACACCATCATCAAGGCTCCTTAGGCTGTGGGTTTAACCTGGATTAGGAATGCTGACCGGCGCAGGGGACTCCGGTTGGCCACTGCTTTGGTCTTTGCTTTGATAGTCTTTCAGGAATTTGCTAACGAGCGCCGCAGAGGTGTCGTGAAGCCCCACCTTGGTGGCATCTTCTGGCGACAGCAGGATGCCATCGAGGTGCGGCTTTCCGACCAGCCATTTCGCAACAGCAGCCTGAACATCTCTAAGGGTCACCTTAGCGATCATCGGAAGGTAGCCCTCCCTGTAGTCAAGACCCGTGACAGCCCACCAGAAAGCCATCTCCTTGATAAACTCTGTTGGCTGGTTTAACTCATGCTTTTGGGCAATCAACATTTTTCGTTGGACATCCTCGAGCTGGGTCGACGTGAAATAGCCAGGCCTGGCCCACTTTGGGATCTCGTCAAGTAACAGCTTTTGCACCCGCAGGGCCTGTTTTGGTTCAGTCGTCGCAGAAACCTCGATTTCACCGGCCTGAGATTGGGTGTAATAGCCGAGCGAAGCTTCATAGGTTAGACCAGAATCGATAAACTTCTTATAAAACGTCCCTGATCGGTGCTGCAAAAGGTGGACTAGGACATCCAAAGCGTAGGTGTCTTTGGGCTGACTGCGGGCTTTTGGGCCAAAAAAGACACTTTCCACATGCGCGTTTTGCACGTTAGGCCGCGTCATGATGAAGTTGGTTGTTGCCGGAAAGGCCGGGAAGGGCTTGGGTTTTACCGCCGACCATGCGGGTGGGTTTTTCCAGGCTGTGAAGTATTGTTTGACGATCCGCTTCAGCTGGTCCGGGGTGAAGTCGCCGGCCACCAGGAGGGCGCAATTGGATGGGACAAAGACCTGATCTCGAATCGTTAGGAGCTGATCCCGAGTCGCCTTTTCAATGATTGGACGAAGGCCAAGAGGATCGCGCTGATGCTGCTGATCACCGTAGATGATGCTCCGTTGGAGGTTTGCATAGTCAAACGAAGGCTGCGCTGCGTTACGCTCGTATTCGTTGAGGACCACGCGGCGCTCGCGTTCAAGCTCCTTTTGCTCCAACAGCGGCGTTGAAATCGCGTCAGCCATGAACTGTAGGCCATCTTGTAGAAATGCTGATGGCAGGGTGAAGAAATAGCGCACCTTCTCTGCAGCCGTATCTCCATTGTAACTAATGCCAAGCTGTCGAATGCGGCGGTTGAATGCCTCTTGATCGGGCAGCCGTGCATTGCCCTTAAAGAACATGTGCTCCCAAAGGTGAGTCAGACCATTGCTGTCTGGCGTTTCTGTCATAGCGCCGGCCTTGGCCGCTAGGACGATCGTCACCAGTGGGACCTTATGCGACTCCATCGCAATGACTGTTAGGCCATTGTCGAGTGTCTCGGTAAAATAGGGCTTAGGCTGCTCCACGGCGCTAGCCGGGACGCTAATCCACAAGAGCAACGGACAGATCCATCGGCGCAGCATGGGCGTCTCCGTAACATGCAAAGGAGGTATAGGCTCTTAGTCTAATGAATCCGCGACCAACTCCGCTATGTCTTTTACTTGGACCCCTGCAGCACCCTGCGCCTTGACGCCATCAGTCAGCATCGTCATGCAGAATGGGCATGCCGTTGCGACGGTTTTAGCCCCCGTAGCGATCGCTTCTTTTGCTCGATTCTCATTGATTCGGCTGCCGATCTTTTCCTCGAGCCACATACGTCCGCCGCCGGCGCCGCAGCAAAAGCCAGTTTCCCGACTCCGAGGCATTTCCGTCAGCTTGACCTTAGGTAGAGCGGCCAGGGTTGCCCGCGGTTCTTCATAGACCTCGTTGTGACGGCCCAAGTAGCAGGAGTCGTGGTAAGTCACCTCGGATACCTCTGCTGGAACGACCTCTGGCTTGATCTTCCCATTCCTGGTGAGTTCTGCAATCATTTCGCTATGATGCACCACTTCAAGGTCGAGGCCGAAATCCGGGTACTCGTTTTTCAGGGTATTAAAACAGTGCGGGCAGCCAGTAACGACTTTTTTAACATTGTAGCGCTTGAAGGTCTCGACGTTGCCTTCGATCTGAGCTCTGGCTAAGTACTCATTGCCAAGGCGGCGGGCGGTGTCGCCGTTGCAGGATTCTTCGGTGCCGAGGATGGAGAAGTTAACGCCAGCCGTCTGCATAATCTTGACCATGGAGCGCGACACCTTCTTGTAGCGCTCGTCAAACGAGCCGGCACAGCCCACCCAGAACAAATAATCGACATCCGGCTTTTCCGCCATCGTGGTGACGTTAAGGCCTTTGGCCCAGTCGGCGCGGGTCGAGGGATCCATGGCCCACGGCGAACCATTGGTCTCTAGACTCTTAAAGGTGTTGCCTAGTTCTTCTGGAAAAGCCCCCTCCGTCAGTGTCAGGTAGCGGCGCATGCCAACAATCGAGGGAATATGTTCGATGTACAGAGGACATGCCTCCATACAAGCGCCGCAGGTCGTGCACGACCAGAGTTCATCGGGTGTGACAATGGCGTTTTCCGCCCCAATCAGCGTCCGGCGCTGGTCTTCGGGCAGGGATGCATCATGCACAGCAGCTTTCAGGTGCTTCATGATCATACGTGGGTCGAGCGGTTTACCAGTGGCGGTTGCAGGACACTGTTCCGTGCAGCGGCCACACTCAACGCAGGTTATACCGTCAAGCAGCTGCTTGGTGGCAAAGTCCTGGACCTTGCCGATGCCGAATGATTCAGCATTTTCATCGAACTCCATCGCTTTTAAGCGGCCGCGCGCCTTGAGGCTACGCAGAAACATATTGGGCCAGACCCAGATAAAATGCTGGTGCTTTGAGTAAGGGATAAAGGTCGTGAAAGAGAAAAGAACCAAGCAATGAGCCCACCACAGCGTCTTGCTAAAGATCGACCAGCCAACGCTGGTGTCAATGCCGAAGAGCAGACCAACGCCGCCAGCAATGGCACGGGAGAACACCAGCGGCGCCGCTGGCAAGCCGGTGTCACCTTCAATGAAGGTCTTGGCCCCCATATACAGATGAGCCGTGACCACCAGGGCCAGGATAAAGCCGAGCACCCAGTAGGCATCAATCCTGGAGGTTTTCTCCAACTGCGACAGACGCCACGGTCTGAACAGCAAGCGCCGGGTGAAGGCCCAGATAATGGCTATCACGACGACAAAATTACCGAGGTCCTGCATAAGCAAAAAAGCATGATAGAAACTGCCGGTGCCAAGCACCACCTGGTACGAAAAGGCGTCGAAGATCCCGTGGATCAGCGTCTCCCCAGTACCGACTGTGACGGCGAGAAAGCCATAGAAAATCATGTAATGCATGATCGCCGGCCAAAGATCCTTAAGCATTTTGGGCTGAAGGATTCCGCCTTTGAGCATACCCAAAAGCCGTTCCACTGGGCGATCGGTACGGACATCGTCAGCACCGACACCGATTTGGATGGTCCGCCAGATCTTTGACAGGTTAAAGGCGGTAAAGCCAAAGGTTCCTAACGCAAGGACGGCAAACACGATGCTTGCAATGATCGTCACGGGCAACTCCTAGTAGCGGGCATCCTGAGCTAAAAGCGTGGTCAAACCGCACGTTAGCACGATAGCTAAGTGAGTTGCATGGGTTAATCTCGACGATATGGGTGTCGGCAGGGGGTGAGCGACGAACCAACGGCATCGACCCTGCACTCAGCCAGAACGCATAAGGCCCTAAGATAATGGTCTATTCAATTAGGTAGTATTGGCCAATGGATACAGACTTCCTTTGACAAAAGAGCGAGAGCATAGCACGTTGGAGCTATGAGTTGTGACAACCTTAGCGTTAAGACGATGACCCAACTTACAGGCCTCAATGAGCACACGCTCAGGGCGTGGGAACGACGCTATGGAGCGGTGCGGCCCAAGCGCGGCGACAACGGACGCCGGGTCTATTCACGTCATGATGTTGAACGCTTGAGAACGATGACGACTCTCGTAGAACGGGGCTTCTCGATTGGTCGCATTGCGACTCTCGGTGATGTCGAGCTTGCTGAGCTCCTTGCCGATAATCTTTCTTTTGATCAACCGCCTAGTAAAGTCACCTTACCCCCAGCGCTAGGCACTGGAGGGCCAAGAATTGCAGAGTTTAGCCGCCAAATCCAAAGCGCCTTGAGCCGACACGATTTAGCATCAATTCATGCCGAGTTGCAGGCGGCACGTAACCTTCTAGGCGCGCGAAGTTTCGCCATCGAATTAGTTGCGCCGTTGATGCAGCAAGTCCGCGCCCACAGCGCCAACGGCCTGGTCAGCATTGGCCAGATACATGGCCTTACGTCGATCGTCAAAGCGCATTTGGCATCGATCACCCTAAGTATGGTGCCCGCCGCTCAAGGCGATCATCCGCGTGGCATGGCGTTTGTCATGGCGACCATGGTGGGTAACCATCACGAGATCGGCATCATGATCGCTGGCGTCGTAGCCGCAACTCATGGCGCAACGGTCTACTACTTAGGACCGAATATTCCCGCTGCAGCCTTAGCCGAAGCATCCATCGGCTTTAAAGCCGACCAGGTGCTGATCGGTTGTACAGCATTCGCCGAAGGGGATTTGCAACCCGGCGAGCTCGAGTACATCAATGAGCTCGATCACCTTTTGCCGCCTAGCTGTGCACTGTGGCTAGGAAGCACGGTTGCCCCTTTGTTTCAGTCGTCGCAGCAGGGGCGAACCGTCAAGCGCTTGGCAACGCTGGAGGACTTCGATCTGGCGCTTGGTCACTGAGGCCGGTTGCTAAAAGCGTTGCTGTCACCCGGGATGGCGAGGACGGTGCAATTGATGCAGATAGCGCAAGCTTTGCCGGGCCTTGTATAGCATTGCATGGGTTTCGTACTCAATGCGAGCTTGGTGGGCAGCAAAGGTCATGTCGCTGAGCTCCTGGACGAAGTCGGTATAGCGCTGGTCGATCAAGGCCTGACGATCGGCCGCCGCCGGAGCCAACCCACGCCGTCGGTGATCGAGTTTGATTTCAAGATAACGTGTCGGCAGCAGCGCCTGCAGCCTCTTAGCGATCTGGCGCCGATTAAGAGCGTCGGCGCCGCAGCGGGCGATCAGGCGTGGTAAGTGCTCACTGGCGATGTCGCGCTGCATGTCAGACCCACAATAAAGATCGTCTAGCGTATCACGCGGCGCAGGTAGGTCTCCAGTAGAGTACGATTTTCCTCATCATAACTGGAGGATTGCACCTCATCGAGGATGTCCTCGCGGTAGCGTCGGTCGACCTGGTATTCGCGCTTGATCTCAACATCACCGCCTACTACCGACTGGCCATAGTAATTGTCACCCGTAACGCGACGCCGACGACCCCGGCTGCGGCGTTTTTGCTGGGACTGTTGCGCGGCGCTGTCGGCTTGCCGGAGCAGGCGCCCGGCGAGGTCGGCGGCAGACTCAGCTGTGACATAGTCCTCGCTGTTACCCGACTCGACCGTTGCTTCCATGGCTTTGGCCGCGGCTTGGATCCGCGCCGCAGCATTTTGCGACAAACTGCGCATCTGGCCTTCGAGGTGGCGGGTGTCCTTGATATTGGAGTTTTGCTTCAACTTGGTCGTGGGCCACTGCCCTGCCAGTTGGTCCTTCGGTCGCTGATCCGACCTGTCCAGCTCGGCAGAGATCTCCCCCTGGCGCTTTTGTAGTTCCTTCAGCGTGTCACGAGCTGAAGCCAAGCCTTGCTGGCGCTGCTGATCCTCCTCTTCGCGGGCCTTGTCCTCGGCCGCTTCGAGTTCGGAGATCCAGGCACGATAATGGACCACGGCCTTCGCCAGGGTCGTCAACTGCGCCTCTTGGCTGGCTGCTGCTTTGCCCTTTTCCACCCCTAGTGCCGCGATTCTCTCGATTTGTTCATGGAACGGTCGGCGCTGCACCTGCGTCCAGCCCGCAGGACGCGCGTCAGCCTTGAGTCGTGCGACTCGCTTGGTCCAGCGTTCATGCCGGACATTGAGGAAGTTTATCATGCGCTGGGTAACGATACTCAGTGGGGCCGGGCGCCTGCTTTGGTCTTGCTCCAACAGCCGCGAAAGGGCACGTGCCGCGACAAAGAAGTCACGGTCGCGTTCCCTGTCATCGAGCACTTCATGTTCAAACAGAAAGTCATTGAGTGCCTGACTAAGCTCGTGTAAGGCCTCGTCGCGCACACCAGCCGTCAGGTCAGCGGCCTGACTGGCAAAGTTCCGTATCTGCATTCGGTCCAAACCATCGAAGAACGGCGAGGTTTCTGACTGCTCGGCGGCTTTAACCGCAAGGTCGCTGGCAGCTTGAGGCAAGCGCGGCACATTGTCGGCGATGGCCGTATCAAGGAAGGGCTTCACCTCGCGCAGTGTCTGCAGCGACTGCCGATAGCGACCATAGGCACTGGCCGTGGTGAGGTGCAAAGGAGCGCTGACACCAGTAAGCGGCGTCGGCACTGCGCGATCGACGGCCTCGGCAGTGATCTCCACGTCAGCAAGGTCGTTCTCGACGTATGCTTCGAGCGTCAGTCGGTAGTCTGTCACCAGCTCCGACTTGTTTTCGGCCATGACGTTGGCCACCAGTTCCTTGGAGACTTTCTGGTCTGATTTGATGATCAGGCGCACCGTTTGCAACGAGTTTTCAGCATGTACCTCAATATGCAGCGGCAGCGGCTGGTCATCTGGCCAGACCCCACCAGGCGGTGCTGTGGTCGACAGGCTGACTTTGGGGAGGGGCAGCTGATGCACTTTTAAGCGCGCGAGCATCTCGCTACCCAGCTGGGGGATGTACAAATCCACGTCTTCCGTAACGGCAAACGAAATCTCATACAGTCGGACCGACTCTTCATCCCCCTGTGGCCCGTCCGCTGTCACGGGCGACATCTGAAAGCTTTGAAAGATCGAAGCCGCTTGGTCGCCTGGATTCTTCCTGCGACGCAGCTCGACAACTGGGACGCCACCGCTTGTTGCGGCGCCGTTAACTCTGACAGCGATCAAGTTCTGGGCGAGAAGTTCCACTTCCAGTGGCCTTTTTCCATTCAGCCCCATGGGCTTAGCTTGGGCCCCGTCGCTGCCCCCTTGAATGACCTCAAGCGTGGCGCCGCGGCTGAGTTGGGCGACCGCCTTGGACACCTCGTTAAAGGCGTGCTTCAAGGAAGGCGCTGCGCTTGGAAATGCAGCGGCACACAGCAAACTAGGCAGCACCAGTGTGCTGGCAAAACCAAGCACACGGCCGCGCTCAAAGTCTTTTTGCGCCTGGATATGGCCCTGGGCTACCGCACTCCAACCCTGGCTCAAATCGGCCTGCGGATCAGCGGACGTCAGGGACTCGGTCACGTCCCCGCCATGCTCCATCTCCAGAGCGAGGGCCAGATCACTTGGATTGATGTGATGTGGGGACCGCTTGCGCCGTCCTAGTAAGGCCCCAAGCAGAATCGTTGTGGCACCGAGGCCAAGCTGCCAAGCCAGATCCTCGGGCTGAACCAAGGACCAGGTTGCAGTCGCCAACAGCCCCAAAATCACTACGCGCAGTCCGTGCAGGCACGAGGTGGTGTTGGCCGCCGCGCTTATGATGCGATTAAGACGATCGACGGTGGATTGCAGAGAAGTGGTCATAAACTTCGTTTTACCACAGGTGACGTCAGGTTGGTGCGTTTTGATCTGCACCAGTTGCCTGTGGTCGGGGGCCGACCTGCCCCTCTTTGAGAGCCAACCAGCTAACAATCTTCTCGACAGCCTGGGTGCAGGCGGCCTCCTCACCGGTAAACACCCGGTGCGTGGTGTCACTAAGCGACACGACTTCGAGATTCACTTCCTGATGAACCGCAGCTAGCCTTCTAAGATGCTGAAAAGTACAGACGCTGTCTTGCTCCGGGCATAGAACCAAGGCGGTACCGCGATAATCGACAAAGCGCTCCTCGGCGCCCTTGATGGCGGTCAATAGCTCCTGCGTAAAAATGGCGGTCAGTCCAGGAAAGCGCGGCAGACCAAAGGGGTCAGGAAGCTGGCCCAAATTTAACCCGCGTTTTTCTCGCACCAATTTGGGCTTTAACAAGAGCGGAATGCGCGCCATGGGAAAGACGTCGGCTAAGAACTTGATCATCATGCGCCGAACCCAGCTCACCGGAGTCGCTAGCTCAAAGCACGGTGCGCTTAGCACCGCTGCCTTGCAGAAGGATGGATAAGCTTTGCTGAAGTCCATCGCAATGAGTGCTCCGACCCCATGCCCGACGACGACCGGCGCCTTGCCTCCTTCCTCAAATCGAACCCAGGCCGCAACCTGCAGTAGGTCCTTCACAAGGGCCGCAAAGTTTGGCGCATGCCCGAGCTGCCGACCCGACCTGCCGTGGCCGCGCAGGTCAAACAGGTAGACCGAATAGCCAGCATCCAGCAGCCCATGAGCCGCGGCCAGATAGAAGTCCGCATGCTCACTGATGTCATGTACTAGGATCATGGGTGGGCGTGTTGACACCAGGTGCCGCAAGACTTTGACATATAAAAGCGTCCCGACATGATCGACAGGCACGGAGGTAATGATCTCCTCGGTACCAGGCATAACCATCGGCGATGTAAAAGGATTAGGCGGCGCTTCCGAAGCCACCTGAGTGGTTTCCGACGACGCCAGTGCTTCGCTCATCTGGGGTGCCTTGAGACAAAGATATCAGATAGTTACGGTAGTCTTGCGGGTCAAACTAGAGGATAGCTATTCATTGGTATTCCTGTTCCTAGTATAGCTTGGGCCGGGCCGACTGGCCAGGGCCTTCGATTGCTAGGCGTTAAGCCAGTAGGTCCAGCGCACAACAATCACTGGAAAGTTGGACACCCTGGGCCCAGTTAGGCTACTGTCCAGGCTGTCATAGAGTTTGGGGGGCGTCCTGGTTTCGACGGGTACGCTAGCTGAATTTGAGAGCATGCCGAGGGTGGTAACGTGACCTCGTTAACAATGCGTTACAACGCTTAGTCGGCAACGATTACGCACTCGCAGCTTAATTAAGCTGCCGTCGAACTAAAGGGTGTCGATACCTTTAGGGAGGCGCCATAACATCGACTTGGTGTCCGGGCTTTCCATCTGTAGGCCTTGGCATGACGACAATCAGACTGCGACCAGTCAAGCCTGTCCGCTGGCTCGATCGGTAAGAGGAAAATTTACGGAATAAGCATGTAGTCGCTCTTTTCATCTCGTATTCGGACGAGGGTTCGATTCCCTCCGCCTCCACCAACCCCTTTCTTTGCCCTCGAGTAAGCACAAGTTAATCGTCGACCTAGCGCTGCAGCTAAAAGTCAATTGACTTGCCTTTGCCTCGCCATATTTTCGCATCCAGCCATCTCACACGTTCCAATAATCAGGCATGTGAAGCGGGTACTACAGAATAAATAGCTCTCGTCCCACCGTTAAACGCCGGGAAATATCACCCGATCGGCATTTCTCTTAGGAGAAATAACCAACAACCGTACATCTTCCGCGCTCTTGTTTTTCGACGAAATGGGCATCTGGACCGCCAGGCTTAAATCCCATGAATGCCCCTGCTTTTAGCTGGATCGCCTGGTCCCCAAGACGAGCTATCGGAGTTCCTTCCAAGACAAAAATCATCTCTTCCTGTTCAGAATGGATGTGCGGCGCAGATGCACGGCGTCCTGGCGGGATGATTTCGTGGTGCACGAATAAATTCTTCATACCAATGAGTTCGGATATGACCGCAGCATGGGAGTAAAGCTCACCGGTGCGTAGCGATTTCAGTTCGCGGTGCTCGACTGTATCAACACATTGATATGGGGCGTCGCTAGAAACGCTCCCTACCGATAAATCGTGGCCAATGCTCATAGATTGTAAGCCTCCGCAGTGCAATCACGCAGCATGGATAAACTTATCTCTGCCTCACAGGCAGGGATAGCAGGACTTCTCAATATTAAACGAGTTCATCCATCCTGGGTGTCGCAACTCAAAACAACCATCCAATGATGCTGTTTGACCGTCAAAGGCGGGCACGAAGACTACAGAAGGGACAGGAAAGATGGGGTGGCTGACGGGGATTGAACCCGCGTATGCCGGAATCACAATCCGGTGCGTTAACCACTTCGCCACAGCCACCATACTATCGCGAGAGGGCCCCAGTGTGTCCTACCAAGTGCATCCTGTCAATCACAGCTTTCCCCTTTAATTACTGGGCCTTGCTCCATGCGTCGGACTACTTGACAGGGAACAGGTGACCGTTTTGAAAGCTGAACGATAGACTACGCTCATCGCTCCAAATGACCCCATCGACGGAGATAGCCATAATCACCTGGAAATCATCCCCGCTAGCA
>JAPLFX010000066.1 GCA_026390445.1 Pseudomonadota bacterium | reverse complement strand
GGCCGCATCGGCGAGCCTCAAGGACCGCGCTGACAAGGCGGACGCCGCAAGCCAGGCCAAGGACGCAGCGATCGCAAGGCTTCAGGCCGAATCGGTCCAGCTCAAGGCTTTCCTATGCGGCCAGTTCCCTGCCGCTCCGATGTGTCACCCATGAGTCCCGGCCATTTTCGGGACGCAGCTTTTAACTGTCTTAAAACTAGCGTCAAATCATTGTTCTGATCCGCGCTTAAGGCGACTGTCCTGGATCACTTACGCCCGTTGTCGTCGCCGATGGGGCTTTAAGTCGACAGCCACTGCCCAACTGCGCATCGCGTCGGGACACAGTTCTAGCCCATTCGGCCAAGCTAAGGCGCCTGACTCGACAAAACACGTGTCAAACATCCCACCGCGTAAGACCTCGGCGGCCAGCCCTTTCGGCTTTTCAAATATGTGCCCCAAGCGGATATCGATCACGGCGCCATCATCGAACTCAACCTTAACGGAAAAAGACTCAGCATCCGTCTCCAAAATCCTGATGATCTCACGCCCAAGCTTGGTCATATCATTTACTCCAGTGGCTTAATGCGTTTAGGTGCACCGAACTGCTCGGCTACATCCCATGCCTTTTGCACCTGGGGGCGGCGCAATTTAAGCCAGGCTTTCACCATTTGCAGCGAGCGCGGTGGCAGTCGACCGGCTATGACGCGTCCAGTAGCGATCTCGATTTGAGCCTTGAACTCACCATAGGTCACGTGAATATGAGGGGGATTGTGGTCACCATGGAAAATCTTGATCGTGATACCATAGAAGGCTGATATTACCGGCAATTTTCTGAGCTCCTGGTGTTTAAAAGGGCCCCTATCATATCCTCGGACCTTATAACACAAATCACCCCGGACCGTCACCGACGGTGCATGGATGCCGGCGTCGGTCGGGCAACGTTCGCCGCGCTTGACCGAGCCCACGCGCCGGTCCGGGCTACCATGGGCATGTCGGAATCGGCACCACCGCCCCATCAAACACCCTTCACGTGGTCGGCTCCCTCTGTGTTAAATCCGCTGCTGGCAACTGCGCTGGCGCTGTGGCCGGAAAGATCTACGCCACCACGACCACGGTGCAAGCCGCCGACTTGGCCGAAAACATGCCAGTTAACGATCCCAGCCTAGTCGCCGGTGACGTTGTCGTGACCGAGGCCGCGCCGACTGGTGCTGGCGTCGTCTTCGCCAAATCCCAACATGCAAACCAAGCCAACGCCGCCGGCGTGATCTCCACCAGTCCAGGCTTGGAGCTGGGGTCTGACACCGCCTCCTCGCGGCCGGTCGCCCTCGCCGGCCGGGTGCCCGCCAACGTCACACTGGAAGGCGGGCCGATCGCCGTCGGCGATTACCTCGTGCCATCCTCCACGCCGGGCAAGGCCATGCGTGCCCGCGATGCATCGGAGACCGGCATCATCGGTGTCGCCCTGAGCGCCTATGATGGCAAGCCGATTGCTCCGAAAGACTGGAACGACGGCATCGCGCACGAATCCGGCCACCAGGTGATGATGCTCGTGCACGTGGG
>JAPLFX010000109.1 GCA_026390445.1 Pseudomonadota bacterium | reverse complement strand
GACCTACTGCTTTTGGAGCAAGGGGAAGGCTTTGGCGGTGAGCACACCTGGTGCTTTCACGACGCCGATATCGCCTCTGGTGGTGAATGGATATTGCCGTTTAAAAGCTGCAGCTGGCCGGGCTACGAAGTGCGCTTTCCCGACTATAAACGGCGTTTTGGCGGCGCCTATCATGCGCTGAGATCCGCCGACCTTCACCAGCATATCGAGCAAAGGCTAGGTGCGAGGGCGCAGACCAATGCGGCCGTTTTAAGCCTTGAGCCGCACCTGGTGACACTGGCTGATGGACGAACATTTGCCGCTGATTGTGTCATCGACGCGCGCGGGTTTCCTCGTGGCGAGGCGTCTGCGTGCGCTTATCAGAAGTTTCATGGTCTGTTTGTGACGACGGCTATGCCGCATGGACTGACCGAACCGGTGCTGATGGATGCCGCGGTGCACCAGATCGATGGCTACCGATTTATTTATGTGTTGCCTTGGAGTCGCACGCAGCTGCTCGTGGAAGACACCCGGTATAGCGATGGTCCGAGTTTGGACAAGGCGGCAATGCGAGGTGCGATAGTTGATTATATTAAGGAACATATCGCCTCCGTCTTCGCCGTAACCGGGGAGGAATCCGGTGTGCTGCCGATCCCGCTGCACGGTGCGCTAAAACCTGCGACGACGCCAGGTGTGGTGACGGCGGGGGTGCGTGCTGGACTATTTCATCCAACGACGGGTTACTCACTGCCCGACGCGGTGCGCTTTGCCAACTGGTTGGCCGAAGCCGCCGATTTTGATGGCGACGCGCTTAGTGTCGCGGCGGCGGACCGCGCATCGGCCCACTGGGCGCGCGGCACCTTTTGTCGGCGCTTAAATAATATGATGTTTATGGCGGCGGTCCCTGAGGCTAGGCGGCGCATCATGGCGCAGTTCTACCGTCGGGATCGTGGTTTGATTGAGAGATTCTATGCCAGTTCGCTGACGCAGCTAGATTGGCTGCGCCTGTTGAGTGGACGCCCCCCCGTGGCCGTTGGTGCTGGTTTGAGAGCATTTTTTGCAAAGGCAGCCTCGGGCTGAGAGGAGTGATACATGGACCAAAGTTTGCCAAATGCGGTGGACTTGGCTGGACTGCTTGGCCGGGGGACTGAGCCGGGTATAGCAGCGCAGGTCGAAGCCCGCTTGGTGGCGCCTGCTCGCGAGCTCCTCGGACGACGTAGCAAGAGTCTGCGCGGTCGTCTGGTGGCGGTTGCGTGCGATTTGATCGGTGAGGAGTCAACGCCGTCGCGCCTGGCTGCCGTCGAAAAAGCAGCGGCTGCCATGGAGCTCCTGCATGCTGGTTCGTTGATCATCGACGATATTCAAGATGGCAGCCCGCAGCGTCGGGGTGGACCTAGTCTCCATCTTGTTTATGGCGTCCCCAGCGCCCTGTGTACCGGCAACTGGCTATACTTTTGGCCCATGCGCCTACTGGCCGATCTGGGTCTGGACGCCCTGGACGAACTGCGTGTGCTCAAATGCTACAATAACGCGCTAGAGAAAGCCCACTATGGGCAAGCCCTCGACCTAAGCGTCAAGGTCGATGCCCTTGAGCGCAGTGAGGTGAGTGCTTACTGCAAGGCCGTGATCGCGTGGAAGACCGGCACGATCACCGGCTTAGCGATGTCGCTTGGGGCGATCGTCGGCGGTGCCGATGCGGCTGAGGAGGCGGCTCTTCGGTCTTTCGGTGAGCGCTTTGGCATGGCGCTGCAGATGTTCGATGATCTCGGTGATTTGCTCGGCCGGATCGAACCGAGTAAGCGCTATGAAGATCTGCGTCAACGCAAACCAAATGCCGTTTGGGCTTTGGCGGCCGAGTTGAGCGATGACCAACAATTCGCTGCATTTCGCCGCGCCGTGGCGCAAGTCGACAGCGAGCCACAGCTGTTGGCTGCCTGGCTGGAGGCGCATGAAATCACAGCGCACGCCCGCCAGCAGATCGACCGGGATATGACCGAGGCACTCCTTTCGCTGCAGAACGCTCTAGGTGTGTCCGCTGACCATCAACCCCTGCGCATGTTGCGCCAACTCGCGGAGTCATTGATCGATGCCTACTAAGTCTGAGTCTACGTATAAGTCTAGTTATAGTCAGCAAAAGCGGCGCGCTGCAGTGATCGGTAGCGGCTTGGGCGGTCTGGCCGCGGCCATTCGCCTGGCTGCAGGCGGCATCAAAACCGTTCTCTATGAAGGACTGGATGAACTTGGTGGCCGTGCCGGCGTGTTTACCGAAGACGGCTACGTGTTTGATCGCGGTCCGACCGTGATTACGGCGCCAGAGGCGGTTGAGGAATTATTTCTGCTCGCCGGCAAAAAGATGAGCGACTACGTTGAGCTGCTGCCAGTCGAACCGATGTACCGGCTGCTCTGGGAAGACGGGACCCGCTTTGATTATAGCGCTGACTTAGACGCCCTCACCGCCGAAATCCGCCGCGTCGCGCCGGGTGACGAGGCCGGCTATCATGAGTTCTATGCCTACGCCAAGAAGGTTTACGACGCCGGTTACACCGAGCTTTGCCATGTCCCCTTTCTGCATTTTTGGGACATGGTTAAGGTCGCGCCACAGCTACTTAAGCTAAAGGCCCACGTCCCCGTCTACAAGACGGTGAGTCGTTATTTTGCCAGCGACTATCTGCGTCAGGTGTTTAGCTTTAGCAGCTTGCTGATCGGTGGCAATCCGTTTACCGCCTCATCGATCTACACCTTGATCCATCCGCTTGAGCGTCAGTGGGGTGTGACCTTCCCCAAAGGCGGTACGCATGCCTTGGTGCGCGCTTTAGCCAAGCTGTTTACCGACATCGGCGGTGAGATTCGGTTGGGCACGCCGGTGGCGGCGATTAAAACCAGCAACGGACGGGTCACCGGGGTTCAGGACCAAAAGGGTGCGGTCGACCGCTTTGACCTAGTCGTCAGCAATGCCGATGTCACCTACACCTACAATGAGCTGCTGCGAGGCGAGCCGGCCGCCAAGTCGAAAGCCAAGAGCCTGCGCGGCAAGCGTCACAGCATGTCGCTCTTTTTGCTGTATTTTGGCACGCGCAAGGCGTATCCGGGACTGCTGCATCACAATGTGCTGTTTGGCGCACGCTACCGTGAGCTGCTCCGGGATATCTTTGACAAGGGTGTGGTCTCCGACGACTTTTCTCTTTACCTGCATGCTCCGACCCTGACCGATCCGTCGCTGGCGCCAAGCGGTTGCCATTCGTTTTATGTGTTGTCACCGGTGCCGCATCTTGGCCACGGTCGTTATGATTGGGAGCGCAAGGCTGAGGCTTATGCCGATCGGGTCATCGACTACTTGGATGAGCGCTATATGCCGGGACTCCGGGGCGACATCACCGTGCGGCGGACGTTTACGCCGCTCGACTTTGAAAGTCGCTACCACGCTTATCAAGGTTCGGCGTTTTCCTTGGAGCCAACCCTGACTCAGAGTGCGTACTTTCGTGTGCACAACCGGGATATGCAAATCGGTGGACTGTATTTTGTCGGGGCAGGGACGCATCCAGGCGCTGGCATCCCCGGCGTGATTGGCTCAGCCAAGGCGACTGCGGCGGTGATTTTGGGCGAGCAAGCTGCGCCTGAGGCAGAACCGCTTGGACGACTCATCCTTGGGAGCAACTAAATGGCCGAGGATCCTACCGCTGTGGTGATCGCCCATTGCCGCGAGGCGATGCGGCGGGGATCGCTCAGTTTCTTTCTTGCCGCGCGCCTCAGCGGTAAGCGCTTGCGCGATGCTATTTTGCTTTTGTATGCCTGGTGCCGGTACTGCGATGATGCGGTCGATGAGCAGGATCTTCGTCTCGGTACGGCGCAGCGTCTGCTCGTGCTGGACGAGCTGCGTCGCCGCACGCAGAGCGCGATGAGCCAGGTGGGTGAGACGACTGCTGCGGAGGCTGGCGAGGGTGAAGGCCAGATGGTCTTTGCCGCCTTTGCGCTATTGACCCGCCGCTACCATATTCCGGACTACTACCCGCAGGAACTATTGGCCGGTATGGAGATGGATATCGTCGGCTTTGTTTACCGCGATGTGCTGGATCTGAAGCTTTACTGCTACCGCGTCGCCGCGACGGTCGGGTTGATGTTCAGTCACCTCGCTGGCATCAGCGATGCGCGGGCGCTTAAACATGCCGCTGATCTTGGTACGGCGATGCAGCTTACAAATATCGCGCGCGATGTCCTGACCGATGCGGCGTTAGGCAGGGTGTATCTGCCGGCTGACTGGTTGGCGGCCGAGGGCGTGACGGGACTCGGTGAGGTCGCCGCTGCAGCTTCACGCGAGGCCGTGGCGCGCGTGGTGGCGCGACTGCTGGCCGAAGCCGATGCGCACTACCGGTCGGGCGAACAAGGCCTTCTCTATCTGCCCTTAAGCGCCGCGTTTGCTGCGGCATCGGCGCGCTTTATCTATGCTGAGATCGGTCATAAGGTGCGTTCGCTCGGCCCCAAGGCCTGGGACCAACGGGTCGTGATCCCGCTTGGGCGCAAGCTGTGGTTGGTCGGCCTAGGCACCGTGGCCGTCTTGCGCACGTTGCCTGAGCGCTGGCGCACCCCGTGGCGTTCAGTTCCTATACAAACCCTTTGGAGATTTCAACAGTGAGACACGCAAATGCCCGGGCTCAAGGCCACGAATTCCTGCCGTGGCGTGAGTTCACCGCCTATGTGGGGAATATCCGCTCGTTTCAGCCCAATGATTGGCTGCGCTACGGGACCTGGATGGCGACGATTTTTAGTCTGCTGTTTGGCACCGCTGGCTTTGTCTTGTTTGGTTACAGCCACGGCGTCAACTGGCCCGGTTACGTCTGGCTGGTGCCGATTGGCACCTTTTTGTTTTGCAGCGCGCTAGCGATCGACGACATCGGCCACCGCACCTTGTATAAACAGGAACTGCGGCGCGGCGAAGCCTATATCCATCAGATGATTGTGGCGACCGCGGTGCCGAGTGTGATGGCCTTGTGCCTGTGCTACCTGCATTCAGACACCTTTCGCATGCCGGCGATCGGGCTGATCTTTCTCTCGTTCTTCTACAGTGCTCTAGATGAAGCGATGCATTGGGTGCGCTACATGAGCAAAGGCATCGATCGGGTCGAGATGTGGAGCCATTTTGTCGCCATTTTCGGTCATGTTTTGATGATTTCCTGCTGGTGGCAATGGTACTCCGCAGGCTACCAAGGGGTGGCTGAGACCTTGGCGTTCTTGCCTTTTAAATGATTAAGTGTTGGCGGATGGACTTGTGAGCGAGTTTGGTATGGACTTTGGCATGGACCTTGGAACCTTGTTGCCGCTGTTTGGGTTGTTGCTCCTCATCTCGCGGATGACGCCGCGCGGCCGTCCTTTGCTGCAAATTCTCGGCGAACACTTGCCAAAGGTTTCGGTGATCGTACCAGCGCGCAACGAAGAGGCTAGTTTGCCGCTGCTGCTTGCCTCGTTGGCTCGTCTAGATTACCCAAACCTCGAAGTCATCGTCGTCGATGATCGCTCGACCGACCACACCTCGGCACTGGCCAAAGCAGCGGGCGTGACGCTCGTGAGTGGGAGCGAGCGGCCAGTAGGATGGGGCGGAAAGCAGTGTGCTTGCATGCAGGGTGCCCGGGTCGCGACTGGCGAGTTGCTGCTGTTTACCGACGCCGACACGCAGCATTTTCCAGATGGTTTAAAACGTACCGTCAACGAACTGCTCGGCTCCGGAGCTGGGCTGCTCTCAACCCTGCCGTTTCATTTGAATCCGCACTTTTGGGAGCGGCTGACGGGGCCTTTTCAAGTCATGCTTCTGGCGCTGACTGCGCCTTACGGCGCACCTCGGCCGAAGCGGGTCTTCGCAATCGGTCAGTACCTGCTGTTTAAGCGTGAGGCCTATGATCAGTTAGGTGGCCATGCGGCCGTGGCTGGGGCCATGGTCGAGGACCTTCCTCTGGCCAATTTATGTTTGGACAAGGGCATTGGCTACCGCGTGTACCGAGGTGAAGCCGTCTTTGCGGTGCGCATGTACGCGAGCTTGGCGGAGTTTATCGCTGGCTGGAGGCGCAACTTTCGTGCCGGATTTAGCTATGCGACGCCCTGGGCTGGCGTCGATGCCGTGTTTATCGTCATGGCGATCACCGGTGGACTGCGCCTAAACCTGGGCAGCGCCTTAGTCATGCTTGCAACGGCTGCATATATGGCCATGCGGCAGCGTTCTCTGGGCAACTTTGCCGTGATGGGGGCCGTGTTTTGGCCCGTATCCCTAGCTTTATTCTGTTTGGTTTCGGCCTTGGCGATGAGCGATCGTTTACTCGGACGGGCCTTGATTTGGAAGGGGCGAAGCTACGTCTCGGGACCGTCCGGTGCGCTTTAGCCGCACTTAGCGCGCTCCCATCAAGAGAAAGGGGCGGACCCATCCAGGAGTCCGCCCCAAGCTTCACACTACGCCCAGCCATTAGATGGCGAGCGGTAAATCCAGAGTCACCTTGGCCGTATCCGAGTGCGACAGGGCCAACTTGTACGGGAAGACGAAAGGAGCTTGGTACAGTGGGTCGATACTGTCGATCGCGATGACGACATGGGTGCCAGCGCTGAGGTCGTAGGCTGTGACGCCTAGGTCCATATCGATCTGCGTCACGCTTGCTGCACCGGTGTGCCGGCTCGCAACTCCATGCGAGATCAGCGTGGTTACGCCCCGGTCGTTGACTTCGTACATGTACACGACGACCTGCAACGGACCGTCATGTGGCTCCACCGGCACGTGGACGCGGGTCGAACCGCGTAGCTTCAGAGGCTTGTCGAACTTTGCCGTTTGGTAGACCGCGGCGAAGCGCTGGTCGATTTTGCCAATCAGACTGCGAAGGGGTAGGTGAAAGATGGCGCTACCGACATCCGAGAGGATCGGTATGCCCGTGGTGGCGCCGGAGTCAACTCCGGCCAGGAAGCTGACGACAGGGTGAGGCGCCGTGGCGCCGTCGTGGCTCGTTTCCAGCGCGTTGAGGGGCTGCAAGGGAAAGGAGAACTGCGCCTCGCCCAGCGGCGGAAAGTCGTGAAAGAACACTTTGCCGTGGTCCGTCTGGAAGGTCACTGGCTCTTCCTTTAAGATACCCGTGTCGACACCCAGGAGCCACTGATCGAGCCAACGGCGCCCTTCGATCCAGACATCGTTAGGCAAGCCGATCAGTCCTGGAACGGCCGAGGTACCATGGATGCCGTGGTCTAAATAAAATTTCTTTGGACCGGTCAGCTGGCTGAAAAAGCTGCGGGCTTGAGCCGGCGGGAAGAGGTTGTCCTCGTAGCTGTTGCCGATAAAGATGGGCACTTGGCGCTGATTGATTTGGTCGACCACGGTGATCGCCGAGCGCTCTGCGCCCCAGACGATGGTTTCTTCAACGTGGGTATTGGTCTTGAGGTTGTTGACATAGTACAGCATTTGCGGATCTAAGCGGCCGGCGACAGCGCCGGCGGTGATGAGCAGGTCAAGCCAAAAGTTGCGCAGCGTATCTTGGGCGTAGAGCGAGAAGCGTAGGTCGGCCCAACCACTGAGTGCGACGACCGCTTTGACGCGGGGATCAAGTCCGGCGACGATCATGCCGAGGCCGGCGCCGTAGGAGATGCCGGCGATGCCGACTTTGTCGCCATCAGCCTTGGCATTAGCGACCATCCAGTCGATGACGCTGCTGACGTCCTTTTGGCTTTTCGGACCGGCTACGTCCACCAGGCCGCCGGACACGCTAAAGCCGCGTGGAGCATAGGCGACCGCGACATAGCCATCATTAGCCATCTGTTCAGCGATGGCGTTGTACTCCCACTCGCTAACGGCCCAAGAGGCGGGCAGGACGACCAACGGTCGTTTGCCGGGGTACACCGAGCTGTCCGGAGTGTAGACGACCGCTGCCAATTTGACGCCGTCATGGCCGGGAATGCGCGTCCAATGGAAGCTCGAGTGCGGCGCTTTAGCTGCCGACGCGCTGGTTTTGTCCATCGACAAAGCTTGCTGGCCTGAGCCGAAGCTTGTCAGGACCGCTAGAACCAAACCCTGCAATGGCTTTCTCATAGTGAAAGGTCCCCAGGATGATAATTGCTACATTGTAATGAGTCTTTCTGAGTATGGCCCAGCGGCCAGCGGCTGTAAATACCCAGTTCTGCCTGGTAATTTTTTTCCCAGGCTATGCGGGTCATTGCTAAAAGCTATGGCTGCTCGGCCAAGCGAATCTTGTTCAACAAAGCATCCAGCCTTTGGATTTTTTTAAATAGGGTCTCGGAATAATTGATGGTTGCGGAATGTGCTGACCCTTTGTTACATTCCCGGTTCATATTTTGGCGCCGGGACGCGAAAGGAACGATATGCCGGGTATTAAGGTCAGAGACGGGGAACCAATCGATAAAGTGCTTCGCATCTTCAAGAAGCAGGTTGAGAAAGCCGGTGTCATCGGCGATCTCAAGAAAAATCAGCATTATGAAAAGCCCTCAGTCAAGCGCAAGAAGAAGGCGATTGCCGCACGCAAACGCCGTATCAAGCAACTGCGCAAGATGGGCCGCGGGGCCTGAGCCCCAGAGCTAAGGCTAGCAGCGAGAGTTTTTTTGGATGGATTCTGGGCGGACTGCTTACTTGCAGCCGCCTAGGCTTCCAAACAAGTTATTCCAGGTCTTATCCAGCGTGCTGGCGTCAGGGGCCCGGTAATAGCGTCCCACATGGTCTGGGAATTTGGTTGCTGCTGCTGGTAGCGCCAGCGACTGAACCACTCGCGCACCGGCTGGCGTGACATCGGGACCAGTTGCGACGGCGATGACGGCTACACCATAATTGGTCACCAGATTGTTAACGGCGTCTGTGATCGCTTGAGGCGTGTCTGCGTTTGGATCGCCATCGGTCAAGAAGACGATATAGTTGCGACCGCTTTGCGCATTTTGTAGGGCGTTCACCTGCTTGAAATAATTTGCTGCATCCTGCAGCACCGGCGAGAACGAGGTCAGGCCGTTCGGGTTGGACGTCGCCGTCACGATCTCTTGCTGAATCACACTAGCGTTAATACTGTTTAGTAGCATCCAGCCGTTGGTGCTGTGGATCGATTGCGTGTTGAAGGCTAGAACGCCCATGTACACCTGAGCAGAGGGAAATTTTCCGACATAGTTGTTGAACTGGTTGAGAAAAGACAGAGCCCCTGAGCGGCGCACGTTGCTTGGGTCGGTGACCAGTTGCGATCCGGTCTTGTCGAATATAAACATGATATTGTAGCTGTTGGGATTGGTGTCGGGCTTGCAAGCTGCGGTGTTATCGCCCGTCTGTGCGAGGCTACCGGCATTGCCTGATCCGTCGGTGATATTGCCGCCGCTACCGGCTCCGTTTCCGGCGCCGTCGGTCGACCCAGGGCCACCGGAGCCGCCGCCATTGCCTGGGGTGCCGTCGCCGCTAGTACCGGCACCATTGAGGTTTTTGTTGCTGGTCCCAGGACTGCCCTTGAAGTTTGAGCTACTGCAGCCATAGCTGAGGCTGAAACTCGCCACTGCTGCTAGGCAGACAATATCCCACCGGTGTTTCATCACGCGTCCTTTCGCCAGATAGCAAACCAGACCATCTCGGGCTTCGGTTGGCTTATCGGCACAAAGGCGATATTTCTTGAGTATTATTTGTGGGGCGCGATCAGACGACACCCCTTTGGGCCGCTAAAGCGTTTTAAAACCTAGGGTTTAGCTGTGGTTGCAGACTGCGGCAGGGGTGAGTCCAACAGGGCTGCTTTAGATCCCGCCGCAGGACTATCCGGGTCGTCAAAGGTCTGGATGTCTGCTGCCGTTGATCCTTCTTGCCCCCCCATGCCAAGACCTTGGGCTGCATCCTCAGGAGGTATGCTCGCGTCTTCACTTCCAGACATCTCAAAGCCGGAGCCATCTTTGTCTGGCTCACCGGATTCCTCAACGCTGTCGAGTTCCTCACTGCTTGGATATTTGCCGACTCCAGGCGGAGCTGCTGCGACTTCCCTGCTCTTCTGGTAAGAAGTTAGGTAGTAGCCTCCACCGAGCAAGGCGATGGCAAGAAGGACGAGCCAGGTCCACTTAGTCATAGTAGATCCTCATGTTTCCGTCAGTTGATGCGACATCGTTTAAAGGTACCGGACCCTACAGGTCAGATCAATGGCAATAGCTTTGTCAAAGGAGGCAGCGTTGGCCGATAAGCCCGTTTATTCAACCGCCACCGGCAGTCAAAAACAAGCAGTTAAATCCGTCCGCAGCAGTGCCTACAAGCCAGCCGCTGGGCCATGTAAAATGCGCCTCGAGACCAAAGGGCGCGGGGGTAAGGTCGTCACCGTGCTGTTCAACCTGACGCTGCCGACCGAGGCCGCGGCGCGGGAATTGATGCAGGAGATTCAGGCTGCCTGCGGCTGCGGTGCAACATTCAAGGATCAAACGATCGAGCTGCGTGGTGATTTGCGCGACCGAGTCGAGGCATACGCTTTGACTAAAGGACTGCGGTTTGTTCGTGCCGGTGGGTGAGGCGACGCCGTACACCACGTTGCGAGCCTGACCTGCTGCGTAGGCGCCGCAGCGAATTGGCCCTGGCTATGGACATCGGCTTCTGCCCTGGTTACTGTTAAGCATGCTAAACCACTGAGCGCGTTTCGGTCGTGCGCCGTTCATGTTTGCGGATTGATAGTGGCTTCCTTGACAGACACTGCAAGTACGATCAAACGCGTGCTCATCATCGACGATGACGAGTCGATCGGCGAGCTCGTGCGCGACTATCTGAAAGGGTGGTCCTGCGATCAGGTCGATGCCGTGACGGACGGCACCGCAGCGTGGGGTTTGCTCCAAGCAGCTCCGTATGACTTGATTGTCTTGGATTGGCGCCTACCCGGCGTCAGTGGCATGGCCCTATTCAACCGGTTGCGCACGCTGCCGATCTACGACAAGACACCGGTGCTGGTTAGTTCCGGGCTGCTGGTGCAGGACGATTTTCGCTTACTCGACGAATATCCCTGCACGCAGTGTCTGGCTAAACCCTACGGCGAACACGTCTTTCGCGACAGTGTGACGCGACTGTTGACCGATAGCGCTTGGTATGAATCGCATCGTGACGAGATTACTGTTTTGATGCGGGGTGTTGCCCAGAAAAGCCCCGAGTCGTTGACAAAGCTGCAGCGCATTCTCAGCAGTCACCCGAGCAATGGCGCGCCTCTGGCCTTGATGGCTGCAAGGGCAGCCAAAGCGCAGGGCGATCTAAGTACAGCCGAGGCCTTGCTCGCGGGAGCCCTGAAACGGCATAGTGAATCGGTGCCATTGTTGTTCGAATTGGCCAAGATCTATTTCGCCACCAAGCGCCATGATGAAGCGATGGCCCTGCTGACAAAAGCGCAGCGGCTTAGCCCGAGGAATTTGAGCCGGGCTCACCTCATGGGTGAGGTCGCGCTCAATCAGACACAGCCCGCCGCTGCCGCGGAATTTTTCTCGCAGGCCTTGAAGATAGACCCCGAGTACGAACCCGCCAAACGCGGTTTGGCGGTGAGTGAGCTACTGCAGCAAGGTGTGGCGGAAGAGGGAGGCGCTCCAGTACCAGTGCATCAGTCCTTTGCATCGATGATCAACCTGATCGCGATTGCCTTGGTTCGATCTGGGAAATTTACCGAAGGCATCCAACGCTACCAAGAGGCGATGGAGTTCGTTCAGGACCCGCACGACCGGGCGCGCTTGGCCTTTAATCTCGGCCTTGGCTGTAGCCGTTCCGGCGAACATGAAGCCGCGCGACGCTGGTTTCTCGAAGCGGATCGACTGTCCGGCGGGACGCTCGCCAAAGCGCGGCGGGCTCTTGGTCATGTCGAGGCAGCTGAATCCATGAGCGATGATCTCGAGGAGATCGAGCCCGAAGGCTTTACTGCCGTGGCTCCCGCGTCTGCCCGCGTGCCTAAGCCCGGGGCTGTCGCGCCCACTGCAGCAGCACCGAGCGCTCCGCTTCAGTCTGTGCCGCCACCAGCTGCGCCACATAGCCCGGTCATGGATGCCAAAGCTCCACACGCTCCAAGGGGCGTTCGGCCTCAGCCCAAACCGCCCGCAAATGAGTCGCTGCTGATTCCCCAAGGAGTCTTAGCGCCGGCGAAAGTCGTTGCGCTCGTGAAACAGGCTGTGGCCGCAATGGCAAAGAAGCATGCGGAGCAGGCCTCGGGCGCAAAAATGGGGCAATTGACGGTCCTCATGTACCATCATCAGGATCGCGGCTGGGCCCGAGCAGAAAAGCAACTGCAGCTACTGGGCGTTAAAAGCCTAGCGGGCTTTACCCAAATCCCACCGCTGCTCGATGCGCTGCGGGAGAGTCCGCTGCCGCTGGTTTTGATCTGGAACGATAGTGCCGACGACAACCATGCTTTGGATGCCCTCGAAGCCATCTTGGAGCTGGGTTTTAGCAGGCGTATTGGTTTACTTGTTCACTGTGTCGGCGACAAGGCGATTGCGCAGTCCATGATCAAGCGTCCCCATGCCTTGCTGTATGACCGGATGGCGGTGGTTGACTGGGCGCGCGCCAAATTTGAAGCGGACATCTCAAGCACCTTAAACTCGATGCTCGGACCAAGTAGCGTCTTGTCACTGATCGTTGAGCTGAACAAAAAGGCCGCAGAGCAGCAAAAAGGCGAGGCTTTGCCGCCTGTGCTGAGCAACGGGCTGGCACTGGCGAGCAAAAAGGTGCCCTTTCCATCGGCGCAGATCTGGGTTGAGGGGCTTCACGTCGCATGCTTGGCTAAGGCTGGACGCCTTGACGACGCGCGCCGGGTCGCTGCGGCCATGCTGCAGCGGTGCGGCGATGCCTTTGTGGCGCGGTTTGCCGTCGCCTCCTTGGACGCAGAGGCTGGCCAAATCAAGCCGGCGCTGGAATTGATCGAGTGGCTGCACTTGACGCGGCAAGCGTCGCCCGAAAGAATTGCCGCAGTCGCTGGCATGCTAGTCGATCACGGTCAACATGCGGCGGTACGTCTCGCGCTCCAAGCAGCCAGCTTGGCCGGTGGCTTTGCCGAGGACTATCGCTACCTCATGTTGGCTGGCCGAGTCCTACTCGGTGAAGGTCAACTCGACGCGGCGGCTCATTGCTGCGAGGCCGCCATTCGTCTTTATCCAACCCGCTGGGACTTACTTGGGACCTATGCTGCTGTGCTGCTGCAGCTGAACGATGTGGCAAATGCCCTGGCGATCGTCGAAAGTGCGCTGCAGTGCGTTGGCAGCGATCAAAGGCGACTGCGTGTCTTCAATGCCAGATGTTTAGGTGTGGCGCGGCGGTGGGCTGAGGCTGAGGCCTGTTTACAGCCAGTCCTTATGGAAGCGCCAAATGATCCAGAAGCTCAGGCCTTGAAACTTGCCATAGACCGTCGCGAGGTCGGCACCGACTTCACCTGAGCTTTTGGCCGGGATCTTATCACCGGCTGCGTCGGCAGAGATGGTCAGAAAAAAAGCCCACGACTCGCTTTAGATAACGATCGCCGGCAATCTGTACGTAGTCCCCGTGATGTGCCCCAGGGATGATCCACAGGTCTTTGGGTTCTCTCGCTGCTGCAAATACCGAGCGGAAGACCGCTGGGGGAGTGTCGGTATCGGCGTCACCTGCGATCATGAGGAGCGGACGTGGACTAAAGCGGCCGATGCTGTCCAGTGGCGTGACGTGATCCATGTCGACTCCCCGTAGTAGGAATTCGCCGCGAACCAGCCATGCCGCCAGTGCGCCATAGTGCTGCGATTTATACGCGACCTCTCCCGCTAAGGAACTCCACACCGCATTGAGCAAGAGAGCGCTGACGCGTTGATCGTTAGCAGCGACCATGGCGGCTGTGGAGGCTCCGATCGAGAACCCCAGCACGCCAACACAATCCCCAGCCGGACCTTCTCGAGTTTCTAGGAAATCAAGAGCCGCCTTTAAGTCACGCTGCTCGTGATCCCCCCACGTGGTTAGACCTTCGTCGCTCTGTCCGGCACCGCGTGAGTCGTAAAGCAACACCCCGTGACCAGCTTGGACCAAGGCCGCAGCTACGGGGAGGAATGAGGCGCGGTTGTTGTAACCGCCATGGACGAACACGATCGTGCCGCGGCTCAGTGGCGGCACATACCATGCTCTAAGGGTTAGGTGATCGCTGGTTTGAAAGCTTTGATCTTCAAATGGACCGAGCTGTTGCCGAGCGGATGCCAGATCTTGGTCGGTCAGGCTGATGCGGCTTTGGTGCAGCGTCGACAGCCAGAAGTGAGACTGTTTCGCTACCTCAAAGAACGCTGCTGTCAGAAGGCCTGAGCCGATCGACACGACTAGCCAAAAGCTCAAGCGCCGTTTTGATGACATGCTGGCAACACCCGTTTAGGCCTAGGTTTCAGGTCACTCAACCAGACAACGCTGTCTCTTGTCTGCTTGGTCAGATGCGGCCGTCTGCATGCGGTAGAGGGTTTGACCGTCGTAAAAGGGTGTGCCGAAGCCGCCGGCGAAATGCGCACAAAGCAGCGGATCGCCGCCGAGATCGGCCGGGAATTGGAGGTAGATGATCGAATTGAGCATGAGATTGAGCGCAGGCATCCGACCGTCTTTCCAGCCCAAGGCACCGATGTAACCATTGGCCTGCAGTTTAGCGTAGAGCAAGCGTGGTGCGGTGACGCCATGCTCTAGGTATTCTTGCATCGCGAATTCACCGACCAGGACCGGCTTATCGACGGCGAAATAGCTGACGTCATGCAGAAACGGGCTATACTCCTTGCCCATCTGGTTGTAGTGGTGAACCTCGTAAAAATCCAGCGTTCCGAGGGGATCACCACCAGCACTGATCAAGCCGGCGTCGGAGTAAAAATTATCCAGGCCAGCTCGCTGTGACAGGTACTTGAACGATACAGCGCCGGAGGTGACTAAATTCTTCGGAGCGATTTTGTGGATACGTCCAGCGACCCGGTTGATGAAGGTTTGGATCTGCAGATGGGTGATGCGATCGACAGGTGCCACCTGACCCCAGTTTTCGGTTGCCGTCATCCCTTCAGATTCGTTGACGATGTCCCAGGCATACAGCGCGGGGTGGTTCTTCACGGCGTTGACCATGGGCGTTAACGCCTTGTCCAAGTAGGCCGTTGTGGCGTCGCGATCGGTCAGCAGTAAGTGATTGCGCTGCACGACCTCCGGACTGGTCTTTTTCAACTCACTACGCACCATGTCAAAGGACCAGAGTGTGGGCATCAATCGGACGCCTTCGCTTTGGGCAAGGTCGAGGATCTTGGTGAGATCGGCGATGGCGTACGTGCCAGGAGACGTGACCAAATGGTCGGTAAACTCAGGAGTCACGGTGCCGTCGGTGTGCAACCACAGTCGGGCCACCGTTCCTCCAGCGCCAGCAAGCAGTGCGAATTGCGTGCGCAGCGCCTCTAGGTCTGGGTGTCCGGTACCGATATCTGCGGCAAAGGTGATCCACGCGATGTTGAGGCCAGAAGTGAACGACCCGTTGATTTGGCCTTGCTGCGACTTAGCATCTTGATGCGGCGGCGGGGGTGTTGACTGTGGAGTCTGCGGTAGCGACTGGGGTGTCGAATTGGCGGACTTTGGGTCCTGTTTCGGAGTCGCTGGAATTTGCACGCTTGCTGATGCGGAAGCGTCTGTCCGCTCCACAGCCGCTGGGCGAGACACGGGCCCATTCGCCTGACACGCAAAAATAAATAAAAGACAAATAAAGCCAAGCAACGATCGACAACGATTCATTGAGAACTCCAATTCGGCTGCAATTACAGGTGGAACATACGAGAAACAGCGGGGAGATGGAAGGGGAGCTTGGAGGTTGGGCGGGTGTTCTCCTTAGTCAATTCTAGTCTAAGTGGGTGTAAACTCAATGCGCGGGTGTCTAAAATATAGACACCCGCATGAAGATACTATGGCTCTTTTTAAAAATCAATATAAAGTAATTTTCATAATAATATGTTTATTATTTTATAAAATACGTTAGAATGAGGTCGGCTACCCTGATCGATAGGAGATGTGTGGCCCACCGGATTTCAACAAAATAGGATGTATGATGCGTGACTTCCCAACTTCGTTTTTCTTGAGCAGCGCGCTGGCACTAGGGATGACTCTGACTGGCAGCGCCCTGGCAGAGATCGACATGACGACTCAGAGCCAACCATGGACCGACGGAGATCTGACCGGTCTAAGCGTGTGCTGGGAGCATCCAGGTTACAGTGAAGAGAAGGCCTGGGTTGCGTCCGTCATCGAGCGCGAGTATGCGGCTAAAGCGCATCTGTTTTTTATTGGCTGGAGTGACTGCGCCGAGACGCCTGATGCGCGCATTCGCCTCGGCATCTTTGATTTTCCCACGCACACCAAAGGAATGGGCCGCGCCATCGATGGGATGCATTCCGGTATCACGCTCAATTTCACCTTTAGCAACTGGAACCGCCAGTGTCAGATGAACCGCCGCGCTTGCATTGAAGGCCTGGCAGTGCATGAATTTGGCCATGCCGCTGGACTTCCGGATGCACTCATTCCCTATCAAGGGGACGAAGGTAGTTGTGTCGGTAAGAGCATAGCCCATCTGTCGGCCTTGTCGTTCTTCCTGGATGACCGTTCCATCATGAACGATTGCAATAACGACTGGCATGCAGCGGCCTTGGATGAAGTCGATGTGGCCGCGCTGGTGCGGTTGTATCCCTAAAGCAGGCAGCGTGCGCCTCGTTTTAGTTTGGCCGCTTGGCACTCTGATCGATCTGCACCAGTAGCTTATCCAAACTTATCGGCTCTTTGGCAATCACTGCGTCAATGGCCGGGTGGATGGACAAATTGACCTTGGCATCCGAGGACAATAAGATGGGTACTGCGCACTGCGCCCGAATGTCGTCGGCGAGCTTAAATCCGTCCGCGTGACCATCGAAGTAGAGGTCTAGGACAAAGCAACCGACTTTTTTCACCTCGGCTGGGTTGGCTTTGATCCACTCCAGCACTCCAGAGGCATCTGCAAAGGTTAAACACGGCTCTGGCGACAAAGTCATCTCCCAGGCTTCGCGCACAAAGATATCATCATCGACAACGACAATCAGATGCGGACGCCGCCATGGCGTGGTTACGGTCTGCTCGTATGTCTCAGCTTGGAAGGACTTGGCCACCGTCGCGGCTGATTGGACCACCTCGAAAAGGTGGGAACGACTCATCGGCTTAGGTAAAAAGCTATCGGCTCCACCATCGATGGCGCGTTTATAGTCGGCTGGAAAGCTACGATTGGAGTGCACGCAGACAAAGTGCATCAGACCCTGGTTTTTGTAGCGCTTGATCAGGGTTAAACCATCGAAGGAGAGGCTGCCCAAGTCGACGTCGACGATCGCTAGGTCGACGGCTCCAGCGGCTAAGGCCTTCATTGCGTCGCTTGGGTTCGTCACTGCGTGGACGTCAAGCAAGGACGTAGGCCCGCCATCAAAAGGCTCGGCGATTTGATCGATTAAGGCACTGAGTGCTGCGGTGTAGATGGGTTCATCGTCGATCAAGAGGACGCGCAGGGGCCGTCCCAAGGCCTGGACCGCCGAGCGAATGTGCGTGCGGGCTGCCATCTCCCGTGGCGTCAGTTCGTCGCCCGAAATGACCCCGACTTTCGCGGTGATGTGACGGATTCTCTCACTGATCAACCGCGAGTGAGCCGGGAGGAAGGGGAGGGATATCCCTGGCTCTCGCGGCAGCTGATGCAAAGCGGTCGGTAGTTTTATGATGAACTCGGTGCCATAGCCATCCTTTGATGTGCAGGTGATGGTGCCCTGGTGCAATTCCACGAAGGTGCGTGCGACTGCTAGGCTAAGGCTAGCGCCTGAGGCGTGGCCCTCGACGAAGTAGGCATCGAAGATGTGCGCGCATTTGTCTGCCGGAATGAAGCTGCCTGAGTTGCCAATCGTTAGAGTGATCCAGGCCCGCGAACCTTCCATACCTTCGCTGGTGTGAAACCAAATTCGGCACTTTGATTTGGTGGCGCGCAGCGCATTTTCCAGAATACTGGTCAGCACGCGGAGAATCTTGATGGAGTCGATATAAAGTGCTGACCGATGTTCGAACCTGTAGGATAGCTCGGACTCTGCGTCGGGGAATGCAGTAAACACCCGGTGGATGCCGATGGACACGATGGCATCGACGAATACGGCATCGGCAACCAGTTTTGGCTCGGAGCTAACCGTCATGATGTCTTCAAGCATCGCATTGACTGAGCGAATCGCTCTCTCGACTTCGGTCACCACGGTCGTCACGACCTGGTCGATCTCAGCTGGGGACTTGGCCCTTTTTAGCAAGGCTGCACCGGTGCGTAGTAAGGAGAACGGCTTGCGCGTATCATGGGCCACCATTTGAATCATTTCGTTGATGGCATCGCGCTTTGATTTGAGAAGTGTCGTGCTGGTGACCACCGCCTGTAGGTTGCGACGCCGGCGCCAGGCATCGGCGACCAGCACAAAAAACAGCGGAAACATGGCGAGGCTCGTCAGGTAGCGCAAGCCTTCGCTGCCTTGAAGGCCGGTAAGATGTGCCAAGAGGTCAGGCGTGGCGACAAGCGCTAGTGCGCCGCCCAGAGCGAGGAGGTAGGCCATACGGACGCCGAGTCGATCTCCGCTCCAATCTGGGCCGGGTACGCTTTTGCTATTGCGTTGAGATTCCTTGTAGAGCTGGTACCAGACGATGGCGGCTGGCAATGCAACACAGGTACTAAAGACGATAAACAGACATTGATCGACTCGCTCTTGGTCAGAGCCAGCATAGTAGCAGAATACAGCCGTCATGAAACAAGCAAGTCCGAACGCGGAGAACCATTGCCGCCACGTCCATCTAGCGTCCACTGCGACGTTGCTGAGGATAAGCAGGCTGCCAAGCAAGGTAGAGGAGCATAGGACGGGTAGGATAGGCGAACGTAGCCAATCTGGGGCAGCGATGGTCTGCTGCGAGCCGAGTTCGAGCACATTGGCGAGTAGAAAGCGGCTGATACAGATCAGGGCAAAGGCTGCGTAGATGTGTAGGTCGCCGAGAAAGCCAGCCAGAATCAAGGCGCATGCTGCGTATACTAGAAGGAGTTCAAAGCTTGCGCCGGCGAATACCTTCAGACCAGCGCCTGCGTCTGAGGACCAAGGGACATGCTCAGAACTCGAGGCGACGACGTATCCTTTCATCGTGCTTGGAGATTTGAGAAAGGCGGTATGATCAGCGATCACCCAGACATCGATCCATTCAGTCTTGACTGGCAATCGCGCCTCGTCCAAGGTCACAGCTGCATGGTCGCTGTCGGTGTCATAGCAGCGGCCGCCATAACACAGCCACTGACCGTGAAGATCGCCAAGGTGCAATCGATTCACTGCATCTTGCTCAGCCCGGGACCTAAAGGCCTTAAGTGGAAGCTGAAAGCCGAAGAGTAGCGGCTGATCTTGGTCAACGGCGCGCATCGTCTCACCACGTGGCCGCAGACCAAGGTAGATGCTTTGACCTAGCGTCGATGGCCGCTGCTGGGGGGAGATGGCGACGGGCTCGAGGTGACTAAGGCGGCCTTGGTCGGCCAAAGTGAGGCGAGAGGTGCAGGCTTCTAGTCTGGTCAATCGATCGATTCCAGGAGTGGTCGGAGTGCTCGGAGTGCTCGCGCAGGAAGAAGGTAAACGACCAAGCCAGAGTTGACTGACTGCAGAAGCAGGGGCGGCCTTTGGCGATGCTGTGACCGACACATGTTTCAGGTATTCACTGGTGAGCAACGCAAAAAGCAACAGGAGGCCCACGACCAACGCTAATCCGCGTCGGGATTTCAAGACAGCATGTAACCAAGCTTTGACCACGATCCCTCTTTATAGCCAACTCGCTTATCTTTCTCGGCACCTAGCGATGTAAACCTAAGGTGCCGACAGGGCTAAAGGTTGGTCGTGTGTGAAAGCGCAGGACAAGGGTTGGGCAAATCGGGCGTTTAAGGCGTCAAGAATTTAACCGCGTGGTGTTTAAGTCGGCCAATCGGCCGTCGACCTTGCCAGTGGTTGTTGGGCGTTGTGATTTAACACGCTGATTGACTGAACTTTTTCCTCTGGCATGAAGATTGCTTTTCATGGCCTTTAGGCAGCAACGACGGCGATTAGGTTCAAGGGATGTTCACCATGAGTTTAAGAACAATCACCTCTCAGTTCCTCTGGATGATGCTAAGCCTCTGCATGTTGGCTGCGACGCCTGCCACCGGGGCTGGCACTGATGGGACGCCAGCGTCGGTGGCAAAGCCAGTGGCCATTGGCAGTCAATGGGCGCTGCGCGATCGCCTACGGGTGACTGGCGCTCAAATGAAGCAGCAAGTGTCCATGCCGACCATCAGTGGTGTATGGACCTTTAGCCCATGCAGTGCAACTGTAACCGATGGCTTTGCCGACACCTTAGTCCTCCGTGACGATGGGACCTTTACTGAATTGCAGACCGTGTTTTCTGACTCCTCGTGCCAACCACGGGCCATCGTCAGCCGAGTTGAGGGTGTCTATTTTTTTAAGGGAGATGGGACAGTCGCGCGAAGGTTGACGCTCGTAGCAAACAAAGCGACTGCTGGTGCTGATGGCCGTGCGACCTTGCGAGATCTGTCGCCACCGGTGTGGATATTTGCGCATTTTGAGTTGGACGACATGACGTTGAGCTTGGCTATCGACAGTGACTCAGGGCCGAGCAGCGGTGCCTATTCAAAGCTGAGCTTTCCTTACAGAAGGACCTGGACGCCTTTGATTAATATCACCCAAGAAGGGCCGCATGGCTCGGGCTAGTGGTCGGGTCCTATATAGCGGTATCACCAAGCAGTTCTTGCGCTAGCGCAGGCGGTGCATGGTCGCGAAGGTCCGCGGCGACCGCGCTTAAGGATAGTGACGTGTTTAGCCCACGTGCTGCCAAGCATCTGGCGTCATCGGCGTCGCTAGGCCGGCTGGCTTTGCTGCAGCCCCGACGCGCCGCGAAGGCCGCCGCGTCCTCATAGGTCCCGTGAGCATCGTAATACTCGGGACTATTTTGGCCTGGTCCAGCCAATTGGATGGCCAACGCTTGGCCGTCCTCCGTCGCGATGAGTCCACCTGAGGAGCCAGTCAATGAATCGCAGTCGTGCCGCACGTGGATGTGGTCTTCATCTGCTGATGCGCGGCAGTTCTTCGCTAAGGTCAACGGTAGTCCGTTTGGATACCCGTAGATTTTCGCTGGCGCGCTAGGCGCATCTGGCATGGTCCGATGGGCCAAGGATAGGTACGACGGCCCAAGGTCGTAGGGGAACACCAACACCGCATAGTCCATAGTGGAGCTTTTGTAGGCTGCTGCTGCAATGGGCGCGACCTTTTCGCTGGTGGTGGCGGCTGGAATCATCTCGCCGCTGAAGTTGGCGCGAAATGAGGCACCAAAGCGTTCCATGGTGAACTTGTTCACATCGGCCTGGATGGCGATACGCCTTTGATTGAAGATCAAACCGGGGCGATCGCAATGAGCGGCGGTCAATACTTGGCGCGGGCCAATCTGCACGCCGCTGCAGTACGGGAATGCATAGGTATCCGGAGGACTTTGCGGATCTGGTAGCACAACCATCACCGCGCCCATGACTAAAGCCAGCGGATCGGTCCCAAGCTCACGCTCCCCGAGCAGTTGAAAATCAAGCGTCCCAAAGACACTACTGGGGTTTGACACCGGTGCCGAGCGTAGGCTGCCGCAGGCGCACAGAACCATGTTTAGGGCGATGATTGTGCGAGCTTTCATGGCATTTGACCGGCTGCAACTTGGGCTAGTTCAGCGGTGATGAGGTCGTATTCTGCTTGGGCCTCGACGCTTGCTAACTTACCGCCTGCCGCCAGCAAGGCGCGACTGAGACTAGACCTTGCTAAGGCAGCATCGGCCAGGACCCTGACCGCGGCAAAGGCCACGACCGGCTCGTCTTGCAATTGGCTTAGCCCGGTCTGGCTATCTGTGCCTAGTTTGGTCAGAGCACGCTCTGTAGCGTCCAGATCTAGGCTCGACATCTGTTGCAGCTTCTGCGCATGTAGGAGCGCCTCAGCACTGATAAAATAGGCGTGCACCAACTTAAGTGCATTGGTTTCTACGGTGGACGCGGTCAGCCTTTGGCCGAATGCCGCGCTTGAAATCATGGATAGGGATAAAGACATCATCGCAACTTTGGTCCGTACCGACGTCGACTTCAGCTTGTACATGGGAGCGTCCTTGGTGACATGGGTGAAGAGAAGCAAGAGACGCTGGGCTGCAACGGCGCTTCGCCCAGCGTCTCTTGGCAATGCGACATGCTAGGGGCAGTTAGCAGAAAAGCGTAGCGCATTTAGTTCCGTGACGACCTGCAAAAGGTCGGCACTGAAAGGCGCGAGCAGTCCTGCTGGCGGCTGCAACGCGGCCAAATTTGCCCGTGCGATTTGGCTCCGCGAGATGCCCATGCGAGAACATGCCATAGCAAACTCGAAGTTGCCTTGCTGAATATTGCCGCCAAGCAGGTCGATGGTGGAGACGTCGACAAAGTGTCCGGCGTCAAACAGGCTGCCCGATGCTTGGATAAACACGGGCAATGCTAAGGCATCCGACTCGTTGACGTCGCCATCATTTAACAGATCAGGGAGATCAGATTCGACGTAAAATCCACCGTGGCCGCCTCCGCTTGGGACGCCGGGATTGGTCGGAAAGGAACCGCCGCCTCCCGCTCCGCCACTGCTTCCGACCGCGCGCAGCGCGTTGTCGACGATGGACTTCGCCCGGTAGATGCCGGCCTTTAAGACTTGGGCGTCTTGGACGGTTGCCGCTTGGGCGACGGTGTTAGACAACAGGGCGACGATGGCGGTGGAAACCAGGGACTTGATCAGACTCATCTTGAGAACTCCTTAGGTATAAAGGGGCTAAGTCGCTACCTAGCGCTCAGCTCGGTGCTAACGGATCGTGCGGATATTGTGCGCGCAGCTCAGCTGCGGGATCGTGACGGCTAATAGCAGCCGAGCTGGTTTTTCGCGGCGACCACTTCTTGGATGATCGGGTCGAAATCCGTACCGTGGATCAACACTTCATTTGGGATCGCGGCTGAAACACGCCCAGCGATGGCCTGGGGCAGAAGGCGGAGCGTCATCCCGCATGCTTGAGCAAGGAGGTATGGAAACTGCGCTTGGCCGTAGTTTGCAGTGACCGCATCGATATTCTGTCCGAGGACGTTGAGTGAGGCGCCAAGACCCTGCAAGGCAAAGCCGGCGAGTTGGTCGTTTTCGAGTTCATCGCCTTCGTCGGCCCAGCCGAGCTCGCCACGGCCGCGGCCTGGACCCTGAGGATAAGGCTCGCGGCCACCACCACCGCCGCCACCGCCGCCATAGATTCGCCCCAGCAGCTGCTGGACCAAACCCTGTGCCGCGCTAATGTTAGCGCGAGCCTGGAGTAGGTTTTGGTAGCTTGGGGTGCCGTTACCGCTTGTAGCGGCGACGGCAAGATTTGCAGATAAACCTAAAGCTGCCATTGCTGGTAGTAGGCGCCAACGCGTCGGTACAACAAAACGTGCCATGAGTTCCACTCCACTACTGATTTAAAAGGTGACACCAAAGTCTCTCTGCATATCTCCTTAGCAAGGGGCGTACCAACTGCTCCTGAATTTAAAAAACAAGTGATTATCATGGGATACGTCTTTGCGGGGTAGGGGCACTGGTTGCAAAAGCGAACCAACTCGTCGTTTCAGTCGCATTTTGTCACCGCCTCCCACCGCGCATAGTAACCATAACCACTGAATAGAACGACGCAAAGACGGCGTCGAGTGCGGGGCGTCCTCAGACTTCAGGATGAAGCCGACGCCAGCGGTCCATCTAACGCGTCAATTCCACTCAACTACCAAGAAATATGAAACAACTGACTGGGTCGTGGTTTATAGGTACGGGCTCGGCCCGTATCAACACCTCAAGGGAGATCCCGATGAAGACACCTTTAGCCATCAGCCTCTGCACTTTTGCCCTCGTGGCTTGCAGTATCGATCGCCACACCGAATCGTCCTTAGCCGGTGCACCGCACAATTTCTCGCTGCTTTGTGAGGGCGATGGCGGTGACAGATCGTTTCGCATTTATGAAGGTCAGGGATTGCTGACGGCATATGGCAAAGATGCGGTGACGTTTCACTGCGAACAAATCGTCGGACTGGACGATGAGCTTGTCAGCAGCGGGGCGAAAAAGCTGTGGTACTGCAGCGAGTCCGATCATGCGCATGGTTATGAGGTGTCTGTTTTTCAAAGTGGTGGCGCCGGTCAGGTAACGGCCAGTGTGACCTCCAACCATGGCGCCGACGAGCTAGCTTTGCTGTCCTGCCAACGCTAGGTGGTTTGGCTGTCGCAAGGATGGCCGCCTTGCGACCATAGGGATCCATGAGTCATCCGGGCTAGACTGGATGGAACCTCACTGGATCCACCATTTGTGGATTTATTGCTTCAAACTAAACAACGAATATTGCGGCTGATTTGCCGAGTATTAAAGTTTTTCGCCAATAGGTCGAAGAGCATATTGTAAGGTTTGAACATCCACCAAAACGGTCACCCATCCAACACGACCGTGGCTTCTTTGCGGAGGTGAGGTATGTGCGGATATTTACGTACCAATACACACGATGAGTTGCTCCAGCATGGCTGTCCGCCATAGGTGCGTGAGTCGACGCAGCCGGTGCTGCTGAGGCGATCACCACGGCGACTTAAGATGGCTACAAGATACTAAATGTTCCACAACGGAATGCTGGGAGGTACGTATGCTGATTGGGTGTTTGCACGTCCGGATCAACGCGGGTTGCCCGCCTTGACGACCTACTAGGTGAGCCCCGGCATTGGAAGCCTAAAGTGCTCACGGAGGCGACGATTGGGATGGCAACGATAGTTGCTGAAACTTAAACCATAAAAAAAATGCGGCGACGACGCCGTTAAGGACGATACTTCGCTCCCCATTTACAAGGGGAGCTTTTTTTTGTCCGGACTCCTTGAAAAATAAACATCCGACCTTATGTGTGCCGATGTTTTGCACCAAGCCTAGGTCAGGCTAAACTCAGATGCGATGTACGAATGACCAAATGGATGAGATGACGAGGGCTGTGTCGTGGCTGAGTTGACTCTTATACGCAAGGCGACGCTCCACGTTGTCATGGCCTGTTTCGTCGTCATGGCCGCTGCAAGCTGCAAGGCTATCGATGGATCATCGGCAAAATCTTCAGATGCAAACGAGCTGAGTACCGTCGCCGCATGGGACACCTGGTCTAAGGAGCAACAGCGGAGGCAGGATGCATTCTCCAGATATCTGGAAGAAAACCGGGCGCAGTATCAGGCCTTCCAAATGGCGCCGGTCGGCAGCAGCGGCATCCCGGCGGCGCTCTTTCGCGAGCTGCCTAAGGTCTTTCCTGATCTCTGGGGGCCCGCCGCATTGCGGGACAAACTCGGCATGCACCCGGGACCTGACGGACTGCCACGTGAGTTGCGCCTAGGCCACACGAGTACCGGCGAGGAGTATTTCAGCTTTAGCTGCGCTACGTGTCATACGGGAGTCGTTCGTATTGCAGGCATTGAGACCGATATTCCCGGCGCACCGAGCAATACGCTTGACCTGCATGGATATCGGCATCAATGGTACCTGACCGTTAACGATCCGCGCTTTAGTGCAGCCAATCTCCCTGTGGCCGCGCCGCTTGTAGAGGCGTTCAAAAATTCGGTTGTAGCCACCGAGGAGAGCGTGCATCACTGGCTTGGCAGCGGCGGTTACCGTCTCGATCCAAGGTTGCTCGAAGGCGGTGTGCCTGGGGCGCAGGACGCGTTTGGATTGACCGTCGTCAACATGCTTGTACGGCCTGCGGCCGCCGCCGCTGGTTCAGCTAGCGATGTGAGCTCTCTGCTCCCGGCGAAGGCCTCGCTCGCTGATATTATGAGCGTTTGGCAGCAAGGGAGGCGACACCTCTCGCAGTGGGACGGCAGCATCAGCGCGCGCTTGATTCGCAATCTTGGTGCCGAGCTTGGCGTTATGGGCGATCCGCAGTTTGTCGATTTTGCCAACGCCAGGCTCTTGACTCCTTTCGTCGCGGCTTGGCCGGCACCGGTGTATCCTTTCGCTGTCGACCGCGCCAAAGCCAGCGCGGGCGAGGTCCTATTTACGCAGTCTTGTCGCGGCTGCCACGACCACGAAGCCTTGCTCCCGCTAGGTTCTATCGGCACCGATCCCGGCCGGGCTCTGGTGGTGACGCCGGCGGCGAGGACGGGACTCATCAAAGCGCTCAAAGCCAGCTGCCTAGACCCCGCCGAGCCAGATTGCCAAGCGACTGATGATGAGGTCCTCGCCAGCCGTCCGGCGCCTGGGTATGTCGCTTTGCCGCTTGCCGGCATTTGGGCGCGCGCGCCGTATCTGCACAATGGCTCGGTGCCGACCCTCTCTCATCTCTTGGTGCCAGCCTCGCGCCCAGCGGTCTTTCAACGTGGCAGCTCCGACTATGACCAGGACAAGGTCGGATTTGTCTGGACCACCGGAGGCAAGGAGATTTCAACCCATCGGCCCGGACTAGCCAATAGCGGCCATGCTGATCCCAACGTTTTTTTTGGTGGCCATGATTTTGCGAACGAGCCGGTTCAGCTGGCGGCACTGTTGGAATACCTGAAGACTCTTTAAATGACTTCAGGAGCTAAACAGCAGCGTGGACGTGCGATGCGATCAGTCAGTGAGTCTAAACAGCCGCGCGCAATACGGCCAGAACATGTTTGGCGTGACTCACTCGTATAAACCCGAGTCCTGGAATGCCACCCGGTCAACTTGACGCACCGGCCGTGACCCGTGTATTAAGGATGCATAAGTATTGCACATAGTTCTTGCCGGTTATGCGGCACTTAACGTCAATCTTAGGCTTCAGAGTCTGAGATGTGGAGGTTCTATGCACCTGACTATGCGGGTTCTGCGCCGCGCTGTGTCTGTGTTCAGCGTTATTTGTATGAGCGCCGTGGGTGCAGCTGCCGCACCAGCTAGCGAGCCCCAAGGTGGTTCGCTGCGGACCTCGCAGTTGCTCGGCGACGGCTGGCACTTTAGTAAGGGAAACCCGCGCGGAGCGCATGAAGGCGCCTTTGATGATCAAGGTTGGCAGCTCGTCCACGTGCCGCATGACTGGGCCATCAGCGAACCCTTCAATCCAAACAACGACTCCAATACCCGCTTTGATTGGCGGGGTGAAGGTTGGTACCGTCACGCGCTCGACTTACCTGCTGCGGCCGCTGGGCATCAGGTGTTTCTCGATTTCGATGGTGTCATGGCTTTTGCGCAAGTTTACGTCAATGGGCAACTAGCTGGCGGCTGGGACTACGGCTATAACTCGTTTCGCATCGATGCCACCCCGTTCGTCAACTTCGGCGCCGCGAATGTCGTGGCGGTGCATGCCGACACCCGTGAGCACTGGTCGCGCTGGTACGCAGGCGCTGGGATCTATCGCAAAGTCGTGCTGACTCTGACCGCACCTGTTCATGTGGCGCACTGGGGTACTTATGTCACAACCCCGCATATCAGCGCAAACAACGCGCAGGTGCAGATCCAAACGACGATTGATAATGACTCTAACACGCCACAGGCGGTCACCGTCTCAACGTCCATCGTCGCGCCTGGAGAGGCGGCGACGCCGCGCTTGGTGGCTAACGAGGTCTTGTCCGTTCCGGCTCATGCGTCGCGTCCATTGACCCAGCACATCGATGTCAAGGACCCGCAGCTGTGGGGACCCAAGTCACCGAGTCTGTACACCGCGATCAGCACGCTGAGCATCGGCGGCAAGGTGGTCGATACCTACCAAACCAAGTTTGGCATCCGGTCGCTGGAGTTTACGGTCGATGACGGCCTGCACGTCAACGGCGAAAGGTTGCAGATTCACGGGGTTGATTTGCATCACGACCACGGGCCCCTCGGCTCCGCCTTCCATGTACGGGCCATGGAGCGGCAGCTGCAGATCATGAAGGATATGGGGGTCAATGCGATTCGCACCAGTCACAACCCACCAGCGCCGGAACTGCTTGATCTCGCCGATCAGATGGGGCTGTTGGTGTTCGCCGAGTGCTTTGACAAGTGGGACCAAACCGCCGACCGCATGCCCTATGTCGATTTAGCCTCATTCGGCCGGCGCAATATCGGGCAGTTCATCCGGCGCGACCGCAATCACCCGAGCATCATGATCTGGAGCATCGGCAACGAGATTTGGGATATCGAGGGCAGCCAAGACAAGTCAGCGGCTGAAAGCGTTCGGATGATGGCCGGCTTCGTTCGGGAGTTTGATGCGACGCGCCCGGTGACGATGGCGAATCACATGCCCCAGTCGATCGGCACCGGCTTGCACCGCTACCTCGATGTCATCAGTTGGAACTACGGTGAGAAGTACGTGGCGGGGCGTGCAGCCTATCCGAACAAACCCACCTGGATGAGCGAGTCTTCATCTGGCGTGAGCACGCGTGGTTTTTACCAATTGACCCTGCCCGCCTATAAAGAAGAGTTTCCGGCCAAGCCGACCCTGGATTCCAGTGATTTAAATGCAGTGTCCTGGGGCGATATCGCCGATGTCGAGTTTACGCGTATTGGTGCGCATCGGTATGTGGCTGGTGAGTTCGTTTGGTCCGGGTTTGATTATATTGGCGAACCGACGCCTTACGAACAGGTGGCGCGCAGTTCTTATTTTGGCATCGTTGACCTCGTCGGCCTGGCCAAAGACCGCTATTACCTCTACCGCAGCTACTGGGCCCCTGAGGCAGCGACCGTCCATATCCTGCCACATTGGACCTGGCCCGAGGAACAGAAGGGTCGGCCTTTGCCAGTCTTTGTTTATACCAATGGTGACAGTGCCGAGCTGTTCCTCAATGGGCGCTCGCTCGGTATGCGGTCGAAGGTCGTCACGGAAAGTCTGCCGGCGAATCTTGCCATCAACACCGCCGCGACTGCCAGCAGTGAGCAAGGGCAAAGCGGGCATGCGGCCAAGGGCGCTGTCGATGGCAGCGGCGCGACGCGTTGGTGCGCGAGTGACGACCGCGCTGGGGCCTGGCTGCAACTCGATCTTGGTGGCGTCAAAGAGTTGAAGACGATCTACGTCGACTTTGAGAAATCCATCGACAACTATCAGTACACGATTAAGGGGTCGGTGGATGGCAAGCAGTGGACGGTGCTGAGTGCAAAGCGTGATTTCTCGGGTGCTGGCACCGGACTGACGGTGATGGTGGATGCTTCGAGTCGTTATCTGCGCTTGGAATTTGATCAACTGAAGATGGGTGCTTGGGCCTCCGTCGCCGAGTTTGAGGCCTACGGCGCGCAGATCGATCGCAGCTACTACGGCGCGACACGCACCTACCGGCTGCGTTGGGACAACGTGCCCTACGCTCCGGGTGAGTTGACAGCAGTCGCGTATAAGGAAGGCGCCAAACTGGGCAGCGAGACCATCCATACGGCAGGGGCCCCGGTAGCACTGAGTCTTGCTGCCGACCGGTCGGAGTTTGCCAGCGGTGGGGATGATCTGAGCTACTTGACGCTTAGCGCCGTCGATGCGCAGGGTCATCCGCATCCTGAGGCCGATCATCTGATCCATCTAAGCGTGGCGGGAGCTGGTGAGCTGGCCGGTGTGGGCAACGGTGATCCCGCCTCCACCGATGCCTTTCAGTCCAGTGACGTACGCTTGTTTCACGGCAAAGCCATCGTCATCATCAAAGGCAAAAGCGGTCCTGGTGGAGCCATTCAGGTGACCGCAACCGCCCCTGGACTGGCTCCAGTGACTCTGGAACTCACTGCCGTGGATGCAAAAAAAGCGTTCTAATACCGCGAGTTATACCTTTTTTGACAAGCTTAAGCCCAAGGCTGCAATGGTCGGCCTTGGGCTTGCCTTATCGCGCCAGGGTCGCTACTGTGCCGGTCTTATGTCCGAGCGCGATACTTTGAGCTGCCGTTAAGGGGTAACTGATTGAGTTCTAATAAGAAAAAGCGTAAAGCGACGGCGCAGCGTGGCGCCACTGGCCACGGCGCTCAAGGTCAGAGTAGCGGCGATGACGCGGTCACTATCGAGGCGCGGCGGTGGCTGCGAGATGTCTACCAAGGCGAGGTGCAGCAGCTCTCGGTGCGCTCGATCGTCAGCGGCATGTTGATCGGTGCGGTGATGTCGGTGTCCAACCTCTATGTCGGCCTCAAAACCGGTTGGGGTTTAGGCGTGACCATCACCTCGTGCATCATTGCCTTTGGTGTGTTCTCAGCACTGGAACGCCTGATTCCCGCTTATAAAAAAAATCCGTTTACGATTCTCGAAAACAACACCATGTCCAGCGCCGCAAGCGCTGCCGGTTATATGGCTAGTGCCGGTCTCACCTCGGCCATTCCAGCGCTGTATCTCACCACCGGTCGGCTGTTGACCTGGTGGGAAATGATGGGTTGGCTGGCGGCGGTGTCCGTGCTTGGCGTGTTTATGGCGGTGCCGCTCAAGCGGCAATTGATCAACATCGATCAGCTGCCGTTTCCCTCGGGTATTGCGACCGCGGAGACACTCAAGTCGATCCATTCAAATGATCCGATCTCTCTGCGCAAGGCAAAGTCTCTGGTTTGGGGCGCCGTGGTCGGAGCGCTGATCGCCTTTTGGCGCGATGGGTTGGCGCCTGCAGGCGCTTGGCTAGGGGGCAAACTCAGTCGCCCAGAGCTTGGCGAAAGTATTGGCCGTGCGGCTTTACCGGACTCGTTGCCGCTGTTCCCTGGAGCACAGTCCCTGCTCGAACGCTACACCATCGGATTCGAAGGATCGGCGATCATGGTCGCTGCTGGCGCGATCATGGGTATCCGCGTCGGTGTGTCGCTACTCCTTGGAGCGGTACTCTATTACGGACTCCTCGGGCCCTGGCTCGTTGAGCAAGGCATTGCCGAGCCTGGCTATCGCAGCTTGGTGTCATGGACGCTGTGGCCGGCCACGGCGATGATGGTGTGCTCAAGCATGCTGGCCTTTGCGCTGCGCTGGCGCACCGTGGTGCGGGCCTTTAGCGAGATGGGGGCGATCCTGCGGCAGCAAAAGGGTCGGCGGATCGATCCATTGGCCGATATCGAAGTACCGATGTCGTGGTTTGTGGGCGGCACCCTGGTCGCAGGTGCGGCTTGCGTTTACCTCGGTCATGCATGGTTCAATATCACCTGGTGGATGGGTATCCTTGCCGTCGTCGCGACCTTTTTGCTGTCGATCGTCGCGGCGCGCGCCACCGGCGAAACGGATGTGACGCCGATCGGTGCGATGGGCAAGATCACTCAGCTCATGTACGGCGCCATCGCGCCTAGCAACATCACCACCAACCTGATGACGGCCTCGATCACGGCCGGCGCGGCGTCGCATTCCGCCGACCTTTTAACCGATCTGAAGACCGGCTACTTGCTCGGTGCCAATCCGCGTAAGCAAACGATCGGGCAGCTTTTCGGTGTATTTGCTGGAACTTTGTTTTGCGTCCCGGTGTACAGCCTAGTGGTGGATCCGACGAAGATTGGCTCTGTTGAGATGCCGGCTCCCGCGGCCAAGGTGTGGGCGGGCGTGGCAAAAATGCTTTCGAGCGGGCTAGAGTCGTTGCCGCGCGGTGCGGTGGTCGCCATGGTGATCGGGGCTGTGGTCGGTTGTACGATCACCCTGCTCGAAGAGTACCTCCCGGCTAAGTATAAGCGCTGGATTCCGTCGGCGACGGGTCTGGGGATTGCCGGAGTGATTCCTGCATTTAATGCGATCTCGATGTTTTTAGGCGCCTTGTTTGCGTGGCTGTTGGCGCGGACTAAGCCGCAGATCGACGAGCGTTACACCGTGTCGGTTTCGTCGGGGCTGATAGCGGGGGAGTCGTTGACCGGGGTTGCCATAATCTTGTGGATGCAGGGTGGTGGGATGATCAAATCGATCTTTGGCTTTTGAGTCGTGGAGCCTGAGCATCATCTTCTGAGCAGTCGTGTGGTCGCCAAGGGCAAAGCGATTGCCAGTTCGGTATGGGGGCGGGCTTGGTGCCTCAATCTAGAGCGCTATAGTCACTATTTAGGGCGCCTACCGCAGGGACGTACTCTGCTGCGCCGTGGTGCAGTATCGGGCATGCAAATCACGGCTGGGCGGGTCGTCGCTCTGGTCGAGGATGAACGTAGCCACGAGGTGACGATTCGCATCGAGGCATGCTCTGAGGAGCGTTGGGCTCAGCTACAAGAGCGTTGCGGGGACACGGTGGATAGCTTGCTGGATCTACTCCAGGGGAAGCTTTCGGCAAGTGTGATGGCAGTGATGACCGACCCTGAGAATGGGTTGTTTCCTGAGCCAAGTGAGCTGCGCTGTGTCTGTACCTGTATCGATGAGGCCGACCTTTGTAAGCATGCGGCGGCGGCGCTCTATGGTGTGGCTGTTGCGTTTGATGACCATCCAGAATTGCTGTTTTTGCTGCGACAAGTGGATGCTGGCGCTTTGGTGAAAGCGGATATGACTGGTGCGGTGGCTGGTACGTTGGATGAGGGCGCGCTGGAGGGGATCTTTGGCTTTGAGTTGGATGTGGATCTTTAGGCGCGTTGGGGCGCACAGAACCCAGTTGCCTGCATTAGATTCCGCTGTTTGCTTTGAATAGGTTTGCTAAATCAATGATGCGATCGAAATAGCCGGCACCAGCGACCACTTCGTCGGCTCCCTCAGCTGAGCTAAGCACCCTCTGTACCGTGTGTCGAGCTGGGATGGCAAAGTTTGCTAGCTTCCGCTCGAATTCTTGGATGACCTGTTTACCCACCGGCGATTTGGTATGTAGTCGCGAGTGTTAGGTCGTTCAAGGCGGCGAGTTCGGCGTCGCGTCCGATGAATTTAAAAGAGTTAGTATTAATAGATGGTTACCATTTTATTTGGCCGATATGCTGTAAACATCCTAGTAATCGGCCGAGCGCACAAGGCGCACTGACGGGCCGTAAGAACACACGCATACATTTAGAACAGAGGCCGTTGAGGAATTACAAGGCGCTTTCGTGTCAGATACGGTTTAATCGAATGACTTCCGCCCGGAGGCAGGCTAAATAGCCGCGAACGATATCAGCGAGGAGGCTATTCGTATGCAGTTTAGGTCGATGCTCATCTTGCGCCTATCAACGATCGCTCTCATGCTATACGGCTGCGGTGGGTTTGACGCCGCTCATCGGAGCGAGGCACAGGTCAGCAAACTCCAGGGGGCAAATAGCATCGGCGGCTCCACCTGTGAGCAGCAAGCGGCTTGGGGCAAGTGTGGCGAGTCCTGGATGCACCCAACTTGTGATGCAGCCTGCGGCTCCCAGGGGCACAGCATCGGCGGTGCGTCTTGTGAGCAGCAAGCGGCTTGGGGCAAGTGCGGCGAGTCCTGGATGCATCCGACCTGTGATGCTGCGTGCGGATACCGGGGGAACAGCATCGGCGGTGCGTCTTGTGAGCAGCAAGCGGCTTGGGGCAAGTGCGGCGAGTCCTGGATGCATCCGACCTGTGATTCTGCCTGCCCGGCGACCGGTTACTATTACTACGATCCCAACGTTCCTGGCAGGCTGATTTATGTCGATCTGGGTGCCCATAACGGACCAAACGATCACGGGGGGAACGGTGGGCGCGTATACACCAACGGCGGGCTGCTGTATCCGGATCTTGGTGCCCGCAATGGCGGTTGCGGCGGTGGCGGTGGCGGCTACACCAATGGCGGGCTGATTTATCCGGATCTTGGCGCCCACAATGGCGGGTCCTACGGTGGCGGTGGTGGTGGTTATACCAATGGCGGGCTGATTTATCCCGATCTTGGCGCGCACAATGGCGGCAGGCGCTGCTAGGCCTAGCCTTGGACTTTGATGATCTCGCCAGCCCATAACCTTTTTAGAAAATCCTGCCACGGCAAGATCAAGACCTTGCCATGCTTGCGAGCTTTCTCTTCCAGGCAAACCACATATAGATGGTCAATGCCTTCTTCCGAAATGGCCAATAGACCCTTGCAGTCGTCACTACGAATCTCCCCCTTTGCCTTCACTTCAATGGCCACGCTGTTGTCCACGATAAAATCAACTTCGACTCCCGTAGTGGTTCGCCAGTAATGTAAGTCTATGTCGAGAGCGTTGGCGTCTATCCAGGTCTTGATCTCATGCATGATCCAGTGCTCCATGGCATCGCCAATATCTTTCGATTTAAATTCTACGAGTGGTAGACCTGCGAGATAGCGGGCGACTCCAACATCGAAGAAATACATTTTATTCGATTTCACAGGCTTCCGCTTCGTGGAACGGGTCCATGGCTCAACGGGGAAGGCCAAGAATGTATCGTATAGGATGGTAAAGTATTCGTGGACTGTGGTCCTTGGTACTCCGCTGTCTTTGGCAATCGACTCATAGTTTAGTTGGGTGCCACTGCGAAGGGCTGCGACTTCTAAAAAGCGAGAGAATGCGGGGAGACTGCGCACCAATCCTTCTAATCTTATTTCCTGCTCCAGGTACTGACTTGCATAGGCCTGAAGGACGCGCTTGGGCGATTTTGCAACATAGACCGAGGGTAGCAAGCCGTAGCGGAGGGCTTTCAATAAATCAAATGCTGCGATTCCGACCTCCATAGCCGAGAAGGGGTGAAAATGATATTCATCGGCTCGTCCACCCAACAGGTTGGTGCCAGTACGCCTGAGCTTTCGGGCACTTGACCCCGTCAGGACGAAGCGAATGCCCGTTTCTTCTATCAGTAAGTGAACTTCGTTGAGGAGTTCAGGAATAAGCTGAATTTCGTCAATCACCACAAATTGCGGTAGCGGTTGAAGCGCCAATACTTGCTCGCGTAAGATCCACGGGGATTTTTCAAGCTGTTGTCTGAGTTTCGTATCAAGAAGGTTGAACGAAACAGCCTGGTTCGGCCCCTGATGGCGTAGAAAGCTGGACTTGCCGGTTTGTCTTGGCCCCATGATGAATAGGGAGCGATCGAGGCTTTGGAAGTCGATATTAAGCAATCGTTTCAGATACATATGATTTACCAATGCTGGAAAAATGACGACTCTGTCGTCATATTATATGATAAATTGACGATTCAGTCGTCAATTTAATCAACCTAGGCCGTAACGACGGCTTGCACCTAAGCTCTTAACGAGCAGCGAGTTCTTGCGTTGCCGAACCGCCGTCTTGGTGCACCGATAGCACTGCACGTGGCCTAATCCGCCAACAGCGCCTGCTTAAGGTCTAGAGCGACAAGCCGCATCAGGTCCTCATCGTTTAGCTCGGTTAAGTTGAGCTCGGCACCACCGCTAAGCAGCTCGTCTGCAACACCGCGCTTACTGGCCAACAGATCCGCAATCCGCGCTTCGATGGTTCCAGCACAGCTAAACTTATGCACCATGACCGGCCGCGTTTGACCGATCCGGTAGGCGCGGTCGGTCGCTTGATCCTCGACCGCCGGATTCCACCATCGATCAAAGTGAATCACATGCGAGGCCTGGGTTAAGGTGAGCCCGGTGCCGCCGGCCTTCACGGACAAGACAAAGAAGGACGGGCCGTCTTCGCGTTGAAAGTCCTCGACCAAGCGCCGTCTTTCAGCAATGGGTGTGTCGCCGTGGAGCACACAGCCGGGTCGGCCAAACAGCCTGGTGAGTTGTTGCGCAAGGACTTCGGTCATTTGGCGAAATTGCGTAAAGACGAGAACTTTTTCCTGGCGGTCCGCGATCTCGCCGGCAAGGTCCAGGAGGCGTTGGAATTTACCACTGCTGGCGGCGGCAAAGTCGCCATCGCCGCTGATCATGGCCGGATGATTGCAGATCTGTTTGAGTTTCATCAGCGCTGTCAGGACGGCGCCTTTTCGCTGAATGGCCCCTGCGGCCGCGCTTTGCTCCGGGCGAGACTTGGTATGTAGTTCCGCTTTAAGTTCGTCGACGAGGCGCGCATAGAGCGCGGCTTGCATCTTCGTCAACGAGCAGCGCACCGCGATCTCGGTCTTACTCGGTAGGTCGGCGATGATGCTGCGGTCCGATTTGAGGCGGCGCAGGAGATAGGGTTGGATCAAACTACGGATGCGTGCATAAGGGTGTTCGCGTTGCGCGGAGTTCGCCAGGTGCGCGGCAAATTCCGCGGAGGTCCCGAGTAAGCCGGGGTTGATAAAGTCAAAGAGCGACCAGAGGTCTTGGGGCTGGTTTTCCACCGGCGTTCCGGTCAAGGCCAGTCGGTGCCGGCTGGTCAAACTCTTGACGGCTCGAGTTTGCTGCGTCTGTGGATTCTTAATCGCTTGCGCTTCATCGAGGACGACTAGATCCCAAGACGTGGTCTGTAGCCAGTCATAGCGCGAGAGGGCGCCGTAGGTGGCAATGACGATATCGGCTTTGGCGATCAGGTCTACTGCGTTCTGTAGATCGGCTCTACTGGCCACCGAGGGGTGGGCGACAAAGACGCTGAGCTGCGGGGTGAAGCGGTGCGCTTCTGCTTGCCAATTGCCGATCAAGGTGGCTGGGGCGATGATCAGGTGAGGTCTTCGTGGATCGGTATGCTTGGTATCATGGGTATGTTCTGGCTGACCGGTGGGAGAGTCCGCATGTTCGATGCGCTCCTTGGCAATCATCGCCATCAACGCCAAGACCTGGATGGTTTTGCCTAGACCCATGTCATCAGCCAAGCAGCCGCCAAGGCCAAGTTGGTGCAAGGTCCACAGCCAGTGGACACCAGCCTTTTGGTACGGGCGGAGCGTCGCTTTGAGGTGCGATGGACCGAGTTCGGCCAAGGCTGTGGTGCTTGGGTGGCGCAGCTTTTCCAGGCTTGCACTCAACCATGCGCCTGCTTGCACAGATGCCCAGTCTTGGTCCGCGGTAGCTGTGTCTTGAGGGGGCGTCGCCGCGGCCGCGCCTCCGCTTTGCATGCGGTTGATGAGGCGTAGGGCTTCGGCAAAGCTCAGTCCCTGCTGCTCGACTAAAGCGGCGATGCGCTCCCAGCTACCGAGGACTTGCTCAAGGCGTTTGCCGTCGACCTCGACCCATTGGCCACGAATCAACACTAAACCTGCACTTGCTTGCCGCAAGCGCTCCCATTCCTCCGGCGAAACCGGCTGGCCGGCTAGAGAAAGGCTGAGGCGAAAGTCGAGAAGTGCGCCAATGCCGACCTTGGCCGGTGGATTTGTGCCGACTTCGACCGCGACTTGTGGTCGAGGCGGCGTGCCGTTGTTCCACCAAGCCGGCACGCGCAGCGTCAGGCCCGCGGCCTCGAGCTTGCCGGCGTCGCAGAGGAGGCGGTAGGCCTCGCTGCTGCTCAGCGTTTGCGGCGCGAACAAACGTTTGTCGGCGATCATGTCCCGCAAGATCGAGCTATGTGCTGCAGCGGCTTGCAAGGCCGCGCCGATCTTTGCCACGCCGGCGTCTTGGCCTTTGGCGACGAGGTCCTTGAGGACGCGTCCAAGCAACGCATGCTGCGGTTTTGCACCGAGTGACAGGCGCAGCGTGTAGGTCGCCACAAAAGCAAACGGTTTATCTGGATCTGCGGCATGCTCCGCCACACTGAGGCACACACGCCCGAGGGTGTCCCATGCTGCGTGGTGCGCCGCGAGCAGCTCTTGCAGCGGCTTTTGATGCTGGTTTTGCCAAGACTGGATGGCGGCGGCGATACTGTGCCAAAGCAGGTCGACGGTGGCTAGGTCGAGGTACTCGCCGCCGGGGAGTGGGGGAGCGATGCTGAGCCAGCGTGCCGCCTCGCTGGGATCTAGGCTTGCCTTACCTTGGGCGACAAAGCGCGTTAGGTGCAGTTTGGCAAAGTCGCGCCAATACGCTTCAGGCGCATTGAGCAAGGCCGTTGGCCAGCCTGCGGCTAACAAGGTGAGACCATGGCCGTGGCCTTGGCGAAAGGCCGCAGACAGTGGCGACGGCGCGACGTCGCCACTAGCTCCTACAAGATGCAGTACCTTTGCCGGCGATAGCGTTAAATGCCCGCCGGCAAATAGATGGGCGTCGTCGGGCTGCGCCTTGTTGCTAACGGTCACAACCTTGCGCCTTGCAGCTCACGTCACTAAAGCGGCGCCTGCTTGCTGCACCAGACAGCCAATCGCGCAGCATCACATGATTGCTGCTGACGTGATAAAAGTCGTTGTTCCAGGTATTGCAGTGGACGGTGCCGACGGAGACAAAGCTACTGAAGTTGGGCACTGCGCTGCCGATCGAGTCCAGCATTGCGAACATACCTGGGCGCCACTCATCCTTGTTTGGACTCGGATAGAAGTCCATTTGCACCGTGTCGGCATGGTTGGTCGCCTGGGAAAAGTGGATATTTGGGTAGTGGCGAGCGGCGCGGATGTAAAAATCGTTCATGTTTAAGGTGCTAAAGTCGACTTGCTTCGGGTCCAAGTCTGGAATCCAACTGGGCGCAGCTGCTTCCATATTCCAGCCGTAGATGTTGATGCCTGGCTTGCCAGGCACTGGAACAGCGACGCTGGAGTCGGCAAATTGGTCGAGCTCGGCGCCTGGGAAGGATTCTTGGACCAACGGCGTATAAAATACCGAGGCATAGCCCCCTGCGCTGCAGCCACTGACGAAGACGCGCTTAGCAGCGCTCAGGTTTTTCTTGCTCCAATCCATCACGGCTTGGACATTGACGGCGCCACGGTGGCGGATCTGGTATTTGTAGCCACGGGGACTTTGGTAGGTCTTGTCGATGTGACCCCAGTGCAGATCACCGGTGCAGTAGGGGATAAAGACCCGGGTCCAGCCGACATAGGGGTTGTCAAGATTCCTTAGGTCGTTGACTCCGGGTATGCCGAACAAGACAGCAAATCGCGCTGGCTCGACGCGATCGAGAAAGCGCGTAGAGCCGAGGTCGCAACCAGCTCCATCGGCGCAGGAACCGCCGCCCATAAAGTCGAAGACGACCCGCTCCGGGTCACCAGGGTAAACAAAAAAGGAGAATGGATCGCCGCGCGCACAAGAGGTCTCACCGCCCGGTTGGTATTCCTCCCAACCAGAGAATAGCGTGCTATGGGCTATCTCGGCATGGGCAGCGCCACTACCCAGAAAAATGGCCAAGGATACTTGGGCTATCAGAACCAGGACTCGCGACGAAACGATGGGCATGTGCGACCTCCGGACTTGGAGTTTAGAAACGCGTCAAAGGACCGTGCTGTGACTATCGCGTAGCGCCCGTTTTAGGATCTTGCCGGTCGGGCCTTTTGGCAGCTGCGGCAAGATGGCGATGTGGCGCGGGTATTTATAGGTCGCCAAGCGGCTTTGGCAATAATGGACCAGCTCTGCACTCGTCGCCTGGCAGTCTGGTCTGAGCACGATAAAAGCATGGACCTCCTCGCCGTGGCTTGGGTGCGGTAGGCCGACGACCGCGGCCTCCATCACTGCGGTGTGGGCGTAGAGAATCTCCTCGATTTCGCGCGGGTAGATGTTGAAGCCACCGCGGATAATGAGGTCCTTTTTGCGGTCGACGATGCGGTAGAAGCCGTCGTCGTCGCGCTCGGCGATATCACCGGTGCGGAACCATCCGTCTTGCAGCACCTCGCTGGTGGCCTCGGGACGGTTGTAATAGCCCTTCATCACGTTGTGGCCTTTGATGCAGATCTCGCCCCGGGTGTTGGCCGTGACGACGATGTCGCCGGCGGCGTCGACGAGACGGGCCTCGACGCCCCAGATCGGTCGGCCGATGCTACCGATGCGTTTGCCGCCGTTGATGGGGTTCATCGTCGCGACGGGGGAGGTTTCTGACAGTCCATAGGCCTCGATGATATCGAGGCCAAAGGTCGCATCAAAGCGCTTGATCACCTCTTCGGGCATGGCTGCGCCGCCACATAGACAGAAGCGCAGACTGGATAGCATCGCCGGGGTGATCTGGTGGGTGTGGAGCAGTGCATAGTACATCGTAGGCACGCCGGCAAAATAATTGACGCGGTGCTGCTCGATCAGTGTGGCCGTGGCGTGTGCGTCAAACCGCGTTTGTAAGACCAATGTGCCGCCAGCCAGAAGCACGGCATTTTGCAATGCCGTTTGGCCGAAGCTATGAAACAACGGCAAGGCCAGCAGCCCGACGATGTCATGGCTGGGAAAGGCTAGCGGTAGCTGCAAGATATAGGCGGCGTTGTAAAATAGATTGAAGTGGCTTAGCTCGGCGCCTTTGGGACGGCCGGTCGTGCCTGAGGTGTAGATGATCACCGCAGTGTCTTCGGGAGTGCTTGGATAGAGATCGCTGTATAGCGGTCCGTCCTGCAGCAAGGGCGTCCAGGCAAAGGCCTTCTTGCTGTCTGACTCCGTCGCTAGCTCAGGGGCCGCCTCATCGCCACCGCAGGCGATGAACAGCGAGCATTTTGGGGCGCGCTGCCAAGCGGCAAGGGCCTCAGCGCGCATGGTTGCACCGGCGATCAACACGTAGCTGTCGCTATCGTTGAGGTGGTAGGCGATCTCATCGGCCTTGAGCATGGTATTGAGCGGAACCACCGGACAGCCGATGAGCTGAGCTGCATAGTAGGCGACCGGGAAGGCCGGCGTGTTGGGCAACATCAGCGCTACATGCTGCCCGGGAGAAAGCCCAATGGCGCGCAGGGAACCGGCTAGCCGCTGCACCTGGGTCCACAACTCGGTGTAGGTGAGGACCTCGCCGTCGTGGATCAAGGCGGCTTTATGGGGGAATCTAAGCGTCGATTCTCGCAGCAGGGTGGCGATGTTTAGGCTCATGGGGGATCCCTCTTTAGCTTAGACGCTAGCTCTATTTTAATTGACTTACAAGTGCTTGCCTTGGCCGCGCCGGGAGGTTAAGTAATCAGATAAGATCCTCAATCTAGGAGCCCAGCATGACGACTTCGGAACATCCATGTACCGCTGCGGACCTCGCCGGCTACCTTCGCTCACAACGCCTCGCTTATGCTTGTGCCACGCATGTCGAGTCCCAGCTCGAGGCTGGGATGACGGAAATCCAGGCGGCGGACCTGATGCGTGCATACATGATTCGCCACGATATTCGCCATTACTTTCATGCTCCCTTCGTTTGGTTTGGCGATCGCACCGAACTAGCCCTGGACTGGAGCGACGAAGAGTTTTTACCGTCGCAGCGTCGGCTCGTGCAGGGCATGCCGGTGATCCTCGACGTCGCACCGATCGTCGACGGCTATGCGTCAGACATCGGCTATGCCTTCGCCTTTGGCGGTCATCCCGTGGTGGACGCTATGCTCGCGGATCTTGAGGTGTACCGGAATATGATCCCGCGCCTGCTTAAAGCCGGAGCGACCATGCAGCAGGTCTATCGTACGTTGGATCAACAAATCGCTGCGGCCGGTTATCGCAGCAGTCATCACGCCTATCCTGCTGGCGTGATTGGTCACCGCGTCAGCACCTTCGCTCCCGGGATCGGCGACGAGGCCTTAACGGGGGGCTTTGGCAAGTCCGCCTTTCACTACCTGAAAGATAAGAAAGAGGCGTCTCGGCATGATCCTTTGGTGTCTCCGTATTGGAATGGTTGCGACCAGTCGGCGCATGCACCTGAGGCGGGACTCTGGGCCGTTGAGCCGCATATTGCACGGGGTGGTATCGGCGTTAAATTCGAGGAACTGCTGGTCGTCACGGAAGGGGATGCCTACTGGCTTGACCCAGAGCCGCCGCATGTTCAGCGTTGGCGTTTGACTGCTGGTGTGGGCTCGGGGCGTGGGGCGAGCGTATCAGCAGTCGCGACTGAGCCTCGCGGTCGCGAAGCGTAGGCTGATCGTTGGCGGTAGGACCAAAAGGAGTCGCGGATGATGTTTGAGACTAAATCGGCGGAAGCGCCCCACGATGGTGCCGGCAGTGCATCCATAGCTCTGCCACCGCTGGCGCTACCGCTAGCTCAGGACAAAACCGATCCGCGCGTGGTCATCAGCACGGCTAGCGCCACGCTGCTCGATATCGGAGATGGCGTGTCGTGCTTGGTGTTCCACTCGAAGTTGAACACGATTAACGCCGAGATCACGGCCTTGATCAGGCAAAGCCTGGAGGTCACGGCGGCCAAGTTTGATGCGCTGGTGATCGCCAACGGTGCCGCACATTTTTCTGCTGGTGCTGATATTCGTGACTTTCTGGTGGCGATCCGTGGCAAGGATTGGGCATGCATCGACCAGATGGAGACCGAGTTTCAGGGACTGATGCAAGAGCTTAAATGCGCCAAGTTCCCGGTGGTTTCTTGTCCCGTCGGCATGACCTTTGGTGCTGGCTGCGAAATCAGCTTACATGCGACTTTGCGCGTGGCCAGCATCCACACAAAGGCTGGTTTAGTCGAAGCCAACGTCGGCCTCTTTCCCGCAGGCGGGGGAACCAAGGAGTTGGCACTCCGGGCTTACGCTCGCGCGACGGACGATGCGGGCGAAGGTCCCATGCCTTATTTGCGGCAGGTATTTAACCTGATTAGCGCGGCGAAAACCTCGGCAACAGCGCAGGAAGCCATTGATATGGGGCTCTTTCCAGTGGCGACGACAGGGATCGAAGCGACGCGCGAGCTGGTGGCGCCAAGGGCGAAGCAGGCGGCCTTGGCCTTGATTCCCGGCTTCGTGGCGACGTCTCGGCATAATACCATCCGCGCTGTCGGGCAGGCTGGTATCCAGAGATTTAAGGCCGACCTCGAGCAGTCGGTCGAAGCTGGCAGGATCTCACTCTACGACGCCGTCATAGGTGAAAAAATCGCCACTGTGCTTTGCGGTGGTGACGTCGAGGCCGGCACTTTGGTCAGCGAGCAGAGGCTACTCGATCTCGAACGCGGCTTATTTGTCGAGCTTTGCCAGCAGCCGAATACCCTTGAGCGCATCGAGTCCATGCTGAAACACGGCAAACCGCTGCGCAATTGAGGCGGTTTGACGGATCGAAGTTGGTCTCAACGTTCACTATGCTAGCGCGATGGGGAGAATCTAGGTATCTTCGTGCTGGCACTGTCATCAGCAGCGTACCCATGGCGCCTAGTTCAGGCGAAGAGCTTTGATCATTACACCCTTAGGTAAAGAGGAATCCATTGGCTACTAAACCAAAAAAGACGATTTGTCCCTTAACGCGGCCTGAATTCATGGACAAGGCCAAGGCCCTTGCGATCACCATCGACGGCGTCGCGATGCAGGCCCCACCGCGTGAATTCTCCACCGGTTCGCTCGGTTGGAATCTTAACAGTAAGACGACCATGGATATCGGCGGCGTGCCAGTGACCGTTCAGATCGGCATGAACGTGACACTCGTCGGAAGCAAAGACCTACCTGGTCGGGCGACGCCGACCAGCGAGGCTGAGGCTAGTGAGTCCAACGCCTAAATAGGCTCGCTTCGGCGCGCCTCGACGACCCAAATCGCGCCGCCGAGCGTTACGACGCCGCCCTTGTCAAATGGCTCCAGGACCGTCTTGAGCCGCTCTGCTGCTATCGCCTTGGCATCGTCGCTTGCCTCGGCGAGTGCGGCACCCGATGGACCTACCTGCATCACGAAGCGCACCGCTGCGGCGACGCCGCCTTCGCTTGCGAGGCAAATGGGTACATCTTTTGGCTGGATGACGATGTCGCTAAACCCGGCTTGCATCAGTATGCGAGCTAGCCGGTCCTTATCGGCAAAAGCAAAGGGACCCGGTGCGTGTGGCGATGGAGGTGGCGCTTCGGGCAAGAGGCTGCGGATTGCGTTTATTGGTGTGCTCACCCATTGGTTGTCCACGGCGTGGCGCCAACAAGTGAACAGCAGGCGACCGCTAGGGCGGACATTGGCAAAGATCGTCGCAAAGGCCTGATCGGGTGCTGCAAAAAACATGACGCCAAAGCGCGAGATAACAAGATCAAACGGTGTATCGCTCATCCATTGGGATGCATCGACCTCGAGCAATCTGGCTTTCCCTTGCGTTCGCTCAGCTGCTCTAGCGAGCATGGGCGCCGAGACGTCCACTCCGGTCACGTGCGCACCGCCGTCCAGCCAGATGGCGCAAGTCTCCCCGGTGCCGCAGCCGATATCTAGCACGCGTAGCTGCGAGACAGATCCTGCGCGTGTCTTGAGCTCTGCTGTGGCTGGTGCAAGCATCACGTCGAGGTGGGCCTGCATGGCGACCCATTTTGCACCGGCGCGACCGTTCCAATAGTCAATTTGTTCGGTGTTTGCTTGGCTCATGCGCTCTCCTTGGGGGTAAGGGATTATTATCCTGTTCAGCCAAGTAAAAGCAACTGAGCATCATGCTGCCGTTACTCAGTCTTTCGCCTCAACGACCCTTAAACCACAGCCTAAAGGGTAGAGTATATCGAACTATGTCAGGTAGTTAACGCCATGGTCAGAGAATTTGCTCAAGTTTAGGCCAATTCTGGCCGACCTGTGGAGGAAGGTGA
>JAPLFX010000118.1 GCA_026390445.1 Pseudomonadota bacterium | reverse complement strand
CACCATCAATAACTCGCGCAACTTTCTCCATCTCGCCTATGACCCGATTCGGCAACGGACGGTTGCCTTTGGCAGCTCTCCGGGATTAACACTGGCGAACAACGGTTTGGTCTATGAGTTTTACAGTGGGTCGTGGCACGACGTGACAACGAATTCAGTGCCATCCGTCAATCATTTCGCATTTGATGAAGTTCGTCAGGTCATGGTTGGATTCGGCGGTGGCTATGGTGCAACTGCAACCGCGAATGATGAAACGTGGCAGTATGACGGGACGGATTGGACCAAGCTAGCGCCGCTAAATAGCCCTAAGCCACGCTACAACGCCGTCCATGTCTATGACTCGACCAACAAAAAGCTGGTCATTGTCGGTGGCTCTGATCGGTTCGGTAATGTTACGCCTGGCTGGGTGATCCGGTCAAATAGGTGACAATACCATCACTGGACCAACTCACGCTCTCAATGTAGCTCATCGGTATCGCGCAGCTTAGGGAAGAGCCATGCCCATAGCGCGACCACGACCATCGTGCCAACGCCGCCAATCAGTGTCGCAGGAACCGTACCAAACCAGGCTGCGGTCAGGCCTGACTCAAATTCTCCGAGTTCATTTGACGCGCCGATAAAGACTTGATTGACAGCACCCACTCGACCGCGCATCGCTGGCGGCGTGCGCAGTTGCACTAAGGTGGTGCGGACGAAGACGCTGACTAGATCGGCTGCGCCGATCGTCACCAAACAAAGAAGAGACAAAGTGAACGACGTGGACAGGGCAAAGACACAGGTGCCAGCGCCAAACAAGGCAACACAGCCAAGCATCACCTTGCCGGCGTTGTGACGCAGCGGACGATAAGCCAGATACACCGCCATCAGAGCCGCACCTAAAGCCGGTGCGCTGCGCAGCACGCCTAGTCCCATCGGTCCGATATGCAGGATATCGCGGGCGTAGATCGGAAGTAGCGCGACGGCGCCCCCGAGTAATACGGCGAATAGGTCGAGTGAGATCGCACCGAGTAGAACTTGATGCGTCCGTACATAATGGATACCTGCCAATAATCGGGACCAATTGGCATCGCCTGGTTCCATGCGACCGGTGCGAATGTGTAGACCAATAATCGCTAGGAGCGCGACCGTACTAAGGAGCCCACTGGCTAAATAGACGTCTGCTGGTCCCTGGTGCAACCCATAGAGAACGCCGCCCAATGCTGGGCCAAGGACCGTAGCGATTTGCCACACGCTTGAGTTCCACGCCAGGGCGTTGGCGAAATCGCTGGTGGGAACCAGACTCGGCAGCAGCGCTGAAGCCGCCGGGCCACCAAAGGCCCGGGCCGTGCCGAACAGCACCAAGATTGCATAAATAGGCGTCAGACCGTGGCTTAAGTCCATACCGCTGGTGGCGGTCCAATACAAGGCGGCGGCACACAGCATCATCATGATGTAGTAGACGATCAAGATCTGCCGCCGGTCAAAGCGGTCGGCGACATGGCCGGTGAGCAGGGCCAGCAGCAAGGCCGGAGCGAATTGCAGCAGCCCCACCATACCAAGGTCAAACGCACTCTTGCTGATGTCATAGACTTGCCAGCCAACCGCGACCGATTGCATCTGGATGCCGAGCGTACCGGCTAGCCGGGCTACTTCATAGTAGCGAAAATCACGGTGTTTGAACGCCATTAGTGGCGCAGAGTCGGAAGGATTGGACATCGGAACGATCCTCAGGGAGCTGGGGGGGGGCACCCTTGAGTCTGCCATATCTAGACCGCTTTTCGTGCCACAATTGTCGCAAAAATCCTGAGCCAAAGATTTCTGGAGGACCCACCCGAAGGCGAGTCTCCCGCGGAGCGGCAATGGGGAGCGGCAAGAATCACTGCTCCCAGCTGTTATTGACGATATTGCCGGGTGCGCAAGCGGCGTCGTTCCAGACGTGGTCAGCGCGCAGTTCGCCCTCGTCGACGTTGAAGCAGGTCTGAAGCCGCATTTACTTCGATGTTTGGATAAAGATCAGAGCCGACGGCCCGACGATGTGATCATAAGTTTGTCCGGGCTTTGCCACGGTGTCGATCGCCGAGCCGATCTTGCACGTGGTTGAAGCGCCGGGCGCCACGTCGACACCGTGTGGACACGGCGCACCAAAGGTGTGCATACGGTGCGTCACGGTATCATCGTTATAGATCGTCAGTACGTCTCCGACCTTCAGTTTGATGGGCGTCGCTGCCGTGTTCCACGGTCCCTTGCCAGTCCCAACCTTGATGTGGAATTTAGTGTAATCGATCACCGGCTGCGGGATGACCTCCGCTGGCGACGGTGCAGGCGGTGCAGGCGTATCGGCCGGAGGCGTGGTCGTTGCCATTGGTGCAGCCGGTGACGGTGCTGGCGCCGCTGCGCTTGGGTCGGGCGCGGGCGTCGCAACTGCTGGCGCGGGATCGACCGGCGCAGCTGCAGCTGGCGCTTCTACCGGGTTTGCATTGGCAGAAGGATTGGGCGCTGTCTTAGGATTGGCATCGCCACCTGTCGCGCTGTTCTGATTAACTGTGGCCCGATTGTTCTCAGTAGGCTGCGCGCCGGTGGAGCAGCGCACGGTCGCGACCATCATTACAGCGAGGCTAACCCCGGTAAATAAGCGGGCATGACTGTGATTGATCGTACGAATAACGCCCTCGTCTTGAATGGATCACTCCTAACTTAACTTCGACCTAAAAAACTTATCGGATCCTGCCAGTTCAAGCTTGAGTCGCGCTGCAATGTGACCGTTTTTGACCATTATTCTCGACGCTTAGACCAGGCTAAGGTAGGTCATTTGCGCACCTCTGGGAGAGTGCGCTGGAAGAGTGCGCGGTCCCGCCAGTCCGTCGCCACTGGTATTTTTACCGCTTTAATTACGACTATTTAGAATATAAAGCCTTGATTTAATGAGCCAACTGCCCCAATACCTTATTGCAAATCGTTCGCGTTCCTGAAAAGCCTGTGGAGACCATGCTGCCGACCCTGACCTACCAGACTCTGGCAATCACCGTCGGCACCGCCTGTTGCACGATTGTGCCCTTTGCCTTCGGCGCGAAACGGGGCTTGCCTAGAGGCCTCTTACCGCTGGCGACCGGGATGATGACCGGCCTGTGTTGCTTTGGCCTGCTACCCGAAGCAGGTCGAGAGGGCGGCGCCCTGAGCCTGGCGTTGACGACACTGGTTGCCGTGGTTTATTCGCTGCTGCACCTTAGACACCTCCATCACCATCCAGCAGCCACGACTCAGACCGCTCACGCCCATGACGAAGTAACTGGCAGCTACGGCACGCATGTCCATGGCGACAGCAACCGCCCCTTGGGCATTTTGGCCACGGCGATTTTCGTCCACTCGCTGCTCGATGGCTCGCTGCTGGTCATTTCAACTGATTTGTTTACTCAGGCGACCATGTCGGTCACCGTCTCGCTATGGATTCACAAGGCGTTCGAAGCTTTGTCGCTCGCCTCGCTGGTCTACTGGCGAGTGAGCAATCGCCAGGTGGCGGCACGGTGGCTGACGGCCTATGTGCTCAGTTTCCCATGCGGTGTGTTCTTGACGTTCTGGATGCAGCAACTGGTGACCGCAAGCGGCTTGCAGCGCGTGGCCCTGATCGTGATGAGCGTGGCCATCGGCAACCTGATCGGTTGCCTGATCTTTGACTTCATCTTACCGTCGATCGGCCGGTTCAAATATCATAAAGGTGAGGTCTTCTGGCTGGCCTCGGGCTTTGCTGCCGCGACTCTGTTGCTGTGGGAACTCTAGCCACTGACGCTGCCACTCCGCACCGGCGCGACGGGCGTAAAAGTTCCACTCCTGACCGAGCCACGCTATCATGACTGGAGAGCAAATTCCCAGGGCGGAGGCCTCCGATGCCGATCTATCGCTACCTGTGCACCGCCTGCGACGAGTCCTTTGAGGTCCAAGCCAAGATGGCCGATGCCGCGCCGCAAAAAGCGCCTGGCTGCAACGAGAGCCACTGCCACCTCGTCAAGCAACTCAGCCGCGTGGCGATCCTCACACCGGGCAAAACCAGCCTCAGTGCCGCTCAAAGCCACCTGCAGCAGGCCGATGCGATCATGACCAAAAGCGGCGCTAGCCCCCAGGCGCAGGACGGTTGCGGCGAGGTTTGCCCAACTAGCTGTCAGGCGAGTCGCTACCTAGGGCGGACCTAGGGCCGCCCAACGCCTAATTCACCGGCACCGGATCGACCCAGATGTGGATATTGTCGGTGACCTGGCCGCCGTTCAATTGCAGATAAAGTGGTTTGCGCAGGTCAAGGTGGATCGCCCCTTTGGCACAAGGATTGTGCCCTTCATTGACCTCTTTAAAGCGGTTGTTCCAGTGTTGCGAGGGGCATGCATCAAAGAGGTAGGCATCCACCGAGATACGCTTATCCTGACTGTACACCTTAAACTTCTTATTACAGGGAATCGCGCAACGCGGTTCCTTGACCTCTTTGCGCCCATTGGTCCAGCGCTTGACATCACTAGGCATGCGATCAAACTTGCTCAGGCAGTCACTATCGGCGCATTCCGTCCAGCTATCGTTGTCGCACTCACCATGCCAAAGCGGCGACTGCTCGGTCGTCGCAAAGTAGATGCCACCGTGTTCTTGAGCATCGCCGCACACGGTTTTGAAATAGCTCTCGGTGCCAACCGGATAGTAGGTGGTCTCAAATAAGACTAATTTACCAGCGGATGCTTGCTGGCTTGGCGCGGGCGAACTTACGGACTGCGGCTGACTACCTCCGGCCATTGGGACCTGACAGCTCTGTTCTTGTTCCCAACCCCACTCACCGCTGGTGATCGTTTTGCAGATCGGCGCAACGCGGCAGGATGCTCCATCCGCCCAGCCCCAGCCGCTAGAATCCGTCGTCATCTGGCCGCGAGGGCACAGCGGCGGGAAGCGACAGCTATGATCCTTATCGTAGCCCCATCCGTCATGCCGCTCGTCCGGGACGTCTTTGGAGCAGTAAGGATAAGACGATGCATCAGACAGCGCCGCATTGCGACTGGCGGTTTTGCAGAACGATACGGCAGTCACGCTAAGGAGCACGGCCGAACATTGAACAATTGCTGTCCACTTGGACTTCATCGCTGCTGCGCCTCGAGGTTCGATGTCACACCTGATGTCTACTTATCGGCATATTGAGGAAAAACCTTTAGCCGCGGTGAGCCTATATGGGACACAGCACCGCATCGGCTCCGTACTCAAGGGCTTCGTTGCATAAATCCTGCCCTCCAGCCTTCCCGCCCTCCCAGTTTTTGGGCAGCGGCTTTATTCCGTGCAACTGGGAGGACGGGAAGGCTGGAGGGCAGGGTTTATGCAATAAAGCTGCACTTAAGGCATAGGCGCCTGAAACCATGGGTGAAATCAAGGATACACACGGGTCGTGTGAGGGGCGACTGCGGCGGCTTGTCGATTTTAAACTAGCGTAAAAATTGGTCAAAGGTTAAAAATGCAAAAACGCCCGAATGATTCCGATCAGGTCTTGCTGCCGCGTTGATCTATCACGGCCTTCCACAGCGGGAGGCCTTTCGAACTGGAAGGAGTGGAGAGCATGGTGGAACAATTCCGACTAGAGGTCCGCAGTTGGCTAGAGGCCAATTGCCCGCCGTCGATGCGCACGCCGGTCGTCGAAGACGAAGTGGTGATGGGCGGCAAGGCTGAGCGGTTTAAGAATCCAGAAGCCAAAATCTGGTTTGACCGCATGGTGGCTAAGGGATGGACCGCACCACAGTGGCCCAAAATCTACGGCGGTGCTGGACTAACACCAGCGGAAGCCCTCGTCCTACGCGAAGAGATGAGCCGCTTAAACTGCCGCCGGCCGTTGTTTAGCTTTGGCTACTGGATGCTTGGGCCGGTGCTGCTGCAGTACGGCACGGAAGAGCAAAAGCTCGAGCATCTACCTAAGATCGCCCGCGGCGAAGTCCGCTGGTGCCAGGGTTATAGCGAGCCAGAGGCTGGATCGGACTTAGCCAGCCTACGCACGAGGGCAGTGCTGCAAGGCGATCAATTCATCATCAACGGCTCGAAGATCTGGACATCGATCGCCCAGGAATCAGACTGGATCTTTTGTTTGGTCCGCACCGATCCGGACGCCATTAAACAAAAAGGCATTAGCTTTGTCTTGATCGACATGAGCGACCCCGGCGTCAAGGTCGAACCGATCTTGCTGATCAGCGGCGCCTCGCCGTTTTGTGAAGTCTTCTTCAAAGACGTCCGCACACCAGCGAAAAACCTCGTCGGACCGCTCAACGGCGGCTGGCAGATCGCCAAGGCCCTGTTGACGCATGAACGCCTAAACATCGATGAGATGGGCGACCGCGGTGAGGAGCAGTCACTAGAGGACCGCCTGCGTCATGCCGTCGGGACCGTAGACGGCAAGCTCGCCGACCGCGGCCTGCGCGACCGCCTCGCGGCCTATCACATGGATAACCAAGCCTTCCGCATGACCATGGAGTGCGACACGGCGCTGCAAAAAGCTGGGCATGCCCCGGGTGCAGCCTCGTCGGTGTTCAAATGGTACGGATCAGAACTCGGCAAACGAAAATTCGAGCTGCTCATGGAAGGACTCGGCAACGACAGCCTGGTATGGGACGGACACGGAGCCCCCGAAGACAACCAGGCAACGCGCGATTGGCTCAGATCCAAGGGCTACTCGATCGAAGGCGGCACCAGTGAGATCCAGTTGAACATCATCGCCAAACAAGTCTTGGGCCTGTAACCAGGAAGGAGTCTGCACGTGAACTGGGAAACAACCGACGAAGAACAGCTGCTGAAGCAATCGGCTGCCGAATTTTTTCAAGAGAAGATGCCGCTGGGCGAGCTTCGCTACCTGCGCAGCACCAAGGATGCCAAGGGCTACTACAAAGACAAGTGGCGGACGATGGCTGAGCTGGGCTGGGCTGGAATCCTCGTACCCGAGGAGTTCGGCGGACTGGCCTTTGGCTTTCGCGGCCTGGGCCAGATCCTCGAAGAGTCTGGTCGCACCTTAGCTGCGACCCCTTTGCAGGCGACTGTCGTCGCCGCTGGCACGCTGATTCAACAGATTGGCAGCCATGCCCAGCGCAGTGAACTGCTGCCGCAGCTCGCCTCGGGTGAACTGACCTTTGCCGTCGCCCACGAAGAAGGTCGCCACCATAGCGAGACGCAGATTGCGGCGCAGGCGACCGCCGGCAAAACCGCTGGGAGCTTCGTGCTTAACGGCCGCAAGAGCCTAGTCCAAGACGGCAGCGTCGCCGATAAGCTGATCGTCCTGGCGCAAACGACCCCGGGAGCGGCGCCAGGTCAAGGTCTGTCGTGGTTTCTCGTCGACCCTAAACAATCTGGCGTTGAGCTTAAGCCGTTCACCTTGGTCGACTCCAGGCCAGGCTGTGAAATCGTCTTTAACCAGGTCGCCATCAGCCAGGACGCACTGCTCGGCGAGCTCGGCCAAGCCGGCACGTCCTTTCACGCCCTGCTGGACCGCGCCCGCATCGGCCTGGCCGCAGAGTTGCTTGGGTCGGCCAGCGAGGCCTTTCAACTGACGCTGAAGTACCTCAAAGAGCGCAAGCAATTTGGCGTGGCGATCGGCAGCTTTCAGGCACTGCAGCACCGCATGGCCCATATGTACGGCGAGCTCACCGTGTCCCGCGCGGTGGTCGCAAGGTCCCTGGCGGCCCTCGACGAGCACAGCCCCGACACGCCACGCTTGGCTAGTCTGGCCAAGGCCAAAGTCAGCGAGGTCTTCCAACTCGTCGCCCGTGAAGCAGTGCAGCTGCATGGCGGCATCGGCATGACCGATGAGCACAATATCGGCTTCTTTTTAAAGCGCGCGCGAGTCAGCGCTGAGTTGCTCGGCACGCCGAGCTTCCACCGCGATCGCTACGCTAGTCTGCTGGAATTTTGAGGCTAGGCGCCATTCACTACAGTTGAACTCAGGAGACGCACATGAGCGGAACTTACGACATCCACGGCCAGACCGCGGTGATTACCCTAAACAACCCGCCGGTGAATGGCCTGAGCCATGACCTGCGGACCAAGATCGTTGCGGGCGTCCAGGCGGCGCTTGCCGCACCAGAGATCCAATCGATCGTCTTGATCGGCAGCAGCCGAGCCTTTTCTGGCGGCGCTGATATCCGCGAGTTCAACCTGCCGATTGGCCTAGCCGAACCGAATCTGCCGCAGGTCATCGACGTCGTCGAATCGAGCACCAAGCCCATCATCGCCGCGATCGGCGGCGTGTGCATGGGCGGCGGACTCGAGCTGGCCCTCGGCTGTCAATACCGCATCGCCCTTGCCGATGCTTTGATTGCCCTACCCGAAGTCAAACTCGGTGTGCTGCCGGGAGCTGGCGGTACGCAGCGCCTGCCTCGCCTGCTGAATCCCGAGATCGCCCTCGCCATGATCGTGACGGGCGAAGCATCCCCTGCGGCTAAGTTCAAAGGCACGGCCTTGTTCGACCAGATCGTCGACGGTGATTTGTTGGCGGCAGCGCTGCACTTCGCTACGGCCCTTGCCGACGCACCAAAGCCGCTCCTTCGGACCCGTGACCTGCCAGTGCTCAAAGTCGAGCCAAGCGCCTTTGCGCAGGCCAGCGCCAAGCTCTTGGCCGGGATCCAACCCGGCTATCCGGCACCGGCCAAATGCGTCGAGGCCGTCCGTGCCGCCTTGGAGCTGCCCTTTGCCGACGGTCTACGCCGCGAGCAAGAGTTGTTTCACGAGCTGGTCGAAACCTCGGCGTCCAAGGCCCTGCGACACGCTTTTTTTGCAGAGCGCGCCGCAACCAAGCTCGCCTCTGTACCCGAATCCACCCAAGCTCGCCCCATCAAGCAAGTCGGCATCATCGGTGCTGGCACCATGGGCAGCGGAATCGCCATGAACTTCCTCAACGCTGGCATCGCCATCGTTCTGCTGGAGATCAAAGCCGACGCCCTCGAGCGTGGCGTAGCGACCATCCGCAAGACTTACGAGAGCGCGGTGAAGAAGGGCAAACTGAAACCGGTTGAGCTGGAGCAGCGTTTAGGCTTGTTGCGTGCCACCACCGACTACGCCGACCTCGCCGCCGCCGATCTGATCATCGAAGCTGTCTTTGAAGATATGTCGATCAAGGAGCAGGTGTTTCGCAAGCTCGACCAAGTCGCCAAGCCAGGAGCGATCCTGGCCAGCAATACCTCGACGCTCGACCTCAACGTCATCGCGGCGGTGACGCGGCGCCCCGAAGATGTCATCGGCCTACACTTCTTTAGTCCGGCCCATTTGATGAAACTGCTCGAAGTCGTGCGCGGAGCTAAGACCGCTGACGACGTCTTAGTCACAGCGATGGCCTTGGCCAAGAAGATCAAAAAGACCGCCGTGGTCTCCGGGGTCTGTGACGGCTTTATCGGCAATCGCATGATCGCCCCTTACAGCCAACAAGCCATCCAACTTCTCGAAGAAGGCTGCACTCCCAGCCAGGTCGACCACGCGCTCGAAGCGTGGGGCATGGCGATGGGTCCATTTCGCATGGGCGACCTTGCCGGCAACGATATCGGCTGGGCCATCCGCAAGCACCAGCGCTTGACGGTGCCGGACCCCGAGTATCCGCGCATTCCCGATCGCCTGTGCGAGATTGGACGCTACGGCCAAAAAACCAGCGCTGGCTGGTACCGCTACGAAGCTGGCAGCCGCGACGCACTCGTCGATCCCGTCGTCTTGGACTTGATCACCGCCTACCGCGCTGAGAAGGTCCTCAAGACGCGGACCATTAGCGACGCCGAAATCGTCGAGCGCTGCATCTACGCCCTGTATCAAGAAGGCACCCGCATTCTCGACGAAGGCATCGCGCAGCGCGCATCGGATATCGATCTGGTTTACCTGTGTGGATACGGCTTTCCGCTGCATCGCGGCGGGCCGATGTTTTACGCCGAGACCGTCGGGCTTGCGGCAGTGGCGCAGAGGGTGGCGAGCTTCTACGCGCAAAGTGGCGATCCCTTGTGGCGGCCGGTGACGGAGGCGCCAGCTCGGAAGGGTTCAAGGAGCGTCGACTCGGTTAAAACGGAGACTAGACGATCAGCCGAGCTGTAAACGGAGCCTCGGGGTCTGGCGTGTCCGTGCGACCACTTCGGTCACGCCAGAGCCCCTAGCGTCATGTGATTGGTGCCATTGCTGGCAAGGTTCAAGGAGTGATGGGTTCGCGCCGCCGTTACTTACCGGGTACCCACGAGTTGCATCCGCCGCCGCCGGCTCGCTGAGTGTTCATCCACGGCCCCGATCACCGAAGGATGTCGCAGGTGATACCAGCTTGCCGCCAGATACCCGCCCTCCTCGATCAAAGGCTCCCCTGCCCGCTGCGCATAGAGCGCCATGAAACGGGTACCCAGGTGGTAAAAAGGCACGCGCGGGAACGCATGGTGCACCGAATGAAAGTTTAGGTAGTTAAAAAACCACCGACCAAGGGCGTTGCTGCGCAGATTGCGGCAGCTGTAACTTTGCGTCTCAAAATAATGCCGGCCTTTACCCCATAAACCATAATGCTCGACATGCGCGCGCCACTGGAGGACGCCACCGGTCATGCGTTCCAGGATGAACCAGACGACGAAGGTGTGGCCAATCGAGGCGCCAAAAAAGTAGGCAGCGCCGGCGTAGAGCGCGGTGTAGCAGGTCGCAATGCCGATCAGGTCGAGGCTTAGTTGACGCCTTAGGCCCTTCGATTTAGGGGCGAACTCAATGCCTTGGCGGATCGTCTTGTAGAGGAGCCCAAAAGCGGCGAAGACAAAGATATCGATGAACCATTGATGCCGCACATAAAAACGACCGAGGGCCGAAGCCTGTTCATACTCCTCGGCGGTCCACTGCACCCGCTCTGGATCTTTGAAATCGTCGCCGTTCATCTTGTGATGAATTTTATGGATCTCCGAGTAAGTCCCGTGCACCCAAAGCAAGGGCCACGACACCATGCGCGGCACGACTTCATCAAACCAGGTCCAGCCGGTCAGCGTCGTATGAATGGCATCATGCGTGGTGATCATCCAGGCGGCGAGGATCGTCCCGCAGGCGAAGGCATAGGCAATCGTCTCGGCCCAACCTTGTGCGCTCAGAGCGAGGAGCAACAGCGGCACGGTGAATCCGGCGCAGACCAGGGTTTTGACGACGCCATGCCAGGGCCGGGTGGTCTGTAGGTCGGCGACGGCCGCCTGCAGCTCCTTGGCTGTGACGATGGACGCTGCTACTTGGGTCTGTGACATGATCGACTCCATCCTGTGAATGCTCCTCCCCATCCCAGCCCCTTTTATGGCAACATGGGCAGACATCTGAGAGGATCCTCAATGCCTGTTTCGGAAGGTGGCGGCTCCACCTTTAATTCCCAGGCGCCAAGCCGCCTTAGCGAGCAAACCGCACCTTCGTCAGCAACGACCGGGGCCGGCCTAACACGTCGAAAAAACCCCTTAAATAACCGCCGAAAAGTCCGCCGGTGGCTCCCCCTAATGGTGGTTACCGCAATCATCATAGCGCTTTGGGTCTACATTCCTCCAGTCTATAAATTGCGCTTTGGGCCGGTGACCGTCACCCGCTACGACCGCCACTTCGGAGCCACCCGCGCCGTGGTCGGTCCTGGCCTCAAGGGCTGGATCAGTACGGCAAAGATCTCCAAGCACGCCCTGCACGCGATCATCGCTGAGGAGGACGGGCGGTTTTACGAGCACCATGGTCTAGATCTCGATCAGATGCGCAAGAGCTACCTAGTCAATCTGCGCCGCGGCCACTACGCGCGCGGTGCGTCGACGATCTCGCAGCAGGTAGTGAAGATGGCCTTTCTGACCCGCGAGAAGACCCTCAACCGTAAGCTGCGCGAAGCCATCGGCACCTTGCTCATGGAGATGATCCTCACCAAGGATCAGATCTTGGAGTGGTACATCAACATGGCGGAGTTTGGTGATGGCGTCTACGGCATCGAAGAAGGCTGCTGGCATTACTTCAAAACGAAGCCGGAGCAGTTGACCGTATCACAAGCCGTGCATCTGGCCCTGGTCCTGCCGAGCCCGAATGGCTGGTCGCGAGGCTTACGGCGCAAGGTGCTCACGCCGTTTGGCCAGCGCCGCTTCCTCGCCATCCTCAACACGATGCGCAATATGGGCTACATCACCAAAACCCAATGGACCGCGGCGGTGACCACCGGCGACTTTGGCCGGCCGCTATCCGGCTATACGACGCTGGTTGAGGCACCAGAACCTACCTCGTCGCCGGCCACGGTCAACCCCACTGCCAGCGACCAAGAAAAAACCGCAGACGACGATGGCCAAGACTCCGACGAGGCCATCGACGCCGGGCCTGAGGAGCCAACGCCGTGAACGAGCCCAAGCTACCGCTGAAGACTCAGTGGATCGCCTTCGCCTTATGGCTGGTCGCACGGCTGTTACTGGCGAGCTACCGCATCGTCGTCATCGGCCAGCAGCACCGGAACGCGGCGGCCACCAGGCATGCGCAAGGTAGCTTCTGCATCGCCTTGTGGCATGAACACCTCTTTGCCAGCATCCTCGCCCATCACGGCCAACGCTTCGCACCTCTGGCGAGCCTGTCACATGATGGGGACCTGGTGACGCGGGTGATGGACCGCTTTGGCTTTAAGACCGTGCGTGGCTCGAGCAGCCGCGGCGGCGGCGAGGCTCGTGACGGCTTGGTGGCGAGCACCGAGGACGGCTGGTTTACGGCACTCACCGTCGATGGTCCACGCGGACCAAGGCGCCGGGTCAAGGGCGGGATCATCGACATCGCACGGCGCACCGGTGTCGCCGTGCTGCCGCTCACCACCGTCGCCTCGTCGCAGTGGATTCTGAGGCGCAGTTGGGACCAATTCAAAATCCCTAAGCCCTTCGCCAAGGTCGTCGTCAGCTACGCGGCCCCCGTCGTCGTTGCGGCCGACACCCAGGGGCTGGCCTTTGGCGCGGCAAAAGCTGCGGTCAAAGCCGGCCTCGCCACGGCCGAGGCCAACGCCCAAGCTTTTCTGCAGCGGCAGCGGTCGGAGATTTAAGGATGAGTGGGTTTAAGGCCAGCAAATGCTTTGAGGGTGCCGGTCCGGTCCTGATCTGGGCGGCGACGACGCGCCTGGACGATGGTCGCTGGTGGAAAGGTTACCTGATCGCCGATGCGCAGCAGCAAAGCTTTGGCGTGCGCCTAGAAGCCGCCAAAGGCGACGACCTAAAGGTCTATGGCGGCGTGGTTACGATGATCCGTAAACACGCCCGCACGGCCGCGATCGGCGCGGTGCTTGCCGACCCAGTCCACGGTCACATCTGGTTGCCGCTGTTTACCGGCGGCGGTTATAGCGAGACCCCGCGCTACTGGCTGCAGCTGGCGCAGGGGCTGCCGCCGGAGCTGCGCTTTGTCGATGCGACCGGCACAGCACTGATCCGCAAAAGCTCGCAGGGCACCTACACGAAGCGCTGGACGCTGCCTGATTCCCTGCCTGTATATCCACCTGACGGAAGCCTCATCGACATCACCATGACGCTATTAAGTGCAGCAACCATGAGTGCTGATAGCACCGGGGAGGCGTCCGCATCGGCTGAGCTCTCGCCCACAGATGCCAGCGATGTCCGACTCGTCGCGACACCTGGTGCTTCGCCTCTTCCCGACTACCAACGCAGCGCCAGAGACCGACTAAGCCGCCGCCTAAAAACCCTGCATAAAAGCGCCCAACGCCTCGAACAAGAACAAGCCAGGGCGGCCGCCAGCACGCAGCTGAGTCTGCAAGCGACACAGCTTGCCGCCTTTCTGCACCTAGTCCGGCCCGATATGATTGAACTGCGCTTGTCCCCAGCCGAAACCGGCTTAGCGGAAGAGCTGGTGATCCCACTCGACGGCGACAAAAGCCCTGGCCAAAATCTCACCGATCTCCATGTGCAGATCAAAAAATCGCGCCGTGCCGCGACCACTCTGAAAGCTCAGCTCGCTGCTCTGGCCGACGATGTCACGGCTTTGACGCAGGATTTGTCGAAACTGCGCACCGCAACACTACCCCTCCAAGCCGTCGAAGCGATGCTGCAGCGCTACCACCTGAGCAAAGCCAGTCAAGCCCAGGCGCCTGAAGAGGCCAAAACACCGTTTCGCACCATCTACTGGCAACCTGCCGCTACCCAGGAAGCAGCAGGGCGCATCCGTATACTAGTCGGGAAAAGCGCAGCAGATAGCGACGAACTCTGCCGCCAAGCCAAAGGGCACGATCTATGGATCCACGTTGTCGGCACGACCGGCAGCCACGTCATCATTCCGTTTCGCCAGCTCAAGGGCGGTATCGACCAGCAGCTGATCCGGGCCGCAGCGATCCTCGCCCTGCATTACTCAAAACTGCGCGGTGACGAGCGCGGCGAGGTCTACGTCAGTCGTCGCCAGTTCATCCGCAAGCGCAAGGGCATGCCACCCGGCTTGTGGCAAGTGGACCAGGCTGAGACGATGTTCTTTCGCTACGACGCCGCCGAACTGGCACGTCTACTGAGTCAGACGGAGGGCCCGTGAGTCTTTTTACCGACGAACTCCATATCCACCTCTACGGCTGCCTGAGTGCCATGGATGTCTGGACACTCGGGCGCGATCGCTACCGCAAGATGAGCGCGCGACTTGATTGGTACGCAAGTGAATACGCCGCAGCCTATGGGCGGACGCCGGAGTACCGACTCTACTGGGAGCAAGACCACGGTTTCGAGCTGCTTAAAAATGATTTTCTGTTTACAAATCACGGTTCGTTTGCGCAGTTTCAGGCCTGCTTCAATCTGATGATCGCGTTGTTTCCCGCCGTTCCCGGTGACACCACCATCCTCGAACACGTGCTCAAGGCGCAGCGCGCCCAAGGTCTGCGCTACGGCGAATACCGTTGCTTCACGCCGCCTTACTTAACCAGCGAACAGGTCACGACCTTTGTCGGTGCGGCAGCCGATGCTGCGGCACGGATCGATCAAGACAGTGGCGGCCAGTTTAAACCGCGGCTAGCGTTTAGCATCAGCCGTGACGTGGCGCACGGCCAGCGGCAGCACCTGGCAATCCGAGCGGCGCTTAAGGACCAAGCCGAGCGCCAACGCGTCGTCACCGGCCTCGACTTTTGCGGTGTGGAAGCCGGCCATCCACCGGGACCCATGGCGCCGCTGTTTAGCGCCATTCTCACCGCCAATCAGGAGCATCCGGCCAGCGCTTTGGCGATTCTCTATCACGTTGGCGAATCCTTCGATGACATGAGTGTGATGAGCGCCATGCGCTGGGTGTGGCAAGCGCACCGTCTTGGTGCCCACCGACTTGGGCACGCGACGGCTCTCGGACTTGATCTAGCGGCATTGGCGGGAACCACCCACGTTCGCGAGAGTGTTGCTGAACGGCTCGACCACCTCGCCTGGCTCGAAGTGCAAGCGTCGTGGCTAGCGGAGCGGGGGCACCGGATCGACTTGCAAGAGATCAAAGCAGAACGCACGCACCTTGCATCGCTGCCAGCGGATGCTGTGACCCAGGTGAACTATGACGAGACAGCAATAGCCGGGGCAAAGAGCCTACAGAATTCGCTGCTCCAAGATCTGGCTGCTGCGGGTGCCATCGTTGAAAGCTGTCCCACCTCTAATCTGCGCATCGGCCGCATCGCTGATCCCTTGCATCATCCGTTGATTCGCTTTGTCGCGTCAGGACTGACGACGGTGGTGTCGAGTGATGATCCGGGGATCTTTGCCATTGATCTGGAGCACGAGGAGCGTGTTTGCAGAAGCGAACTAAAGCTGTCCGATGCAGCGTTGCAACGACTGCAGGCGACGAACCAGCAGGTGTGGTCGGAGGGGCTGAGTAAACGTCCAGGGTTTTAACTGCCTGAATTCAGCTCGACCATCAAGACGATCAGTTGCCGCTCGCCAAATCCATGATCTGCTCGTCTTGGAGGATTCCTTGGTCGTAAGGGCGACGGCGATCCAGGCATGCAGAGCATTTGGAGGGGATGGCGGTGCCTCGCCGAGCGAATAGATTTTTTGGACGCGATGACTTATGGGTAAAAGTCAGCCCTAAAGGACAGGGTTTGCGCAGACCACTGATCAAGGACGACATTGGTTCTTACCAAACCGCCCCCCTATACACATAAAAATCGTTTAGAAGTGTATGATACACACAAGTCAATGTCAAGGCGCTCGTTGGTCGTTGTTATGCCTGAATTCGACGTTCATTTATTTTGCTCGCTCAACTATGATCGCTTCCATCACCCCGCAAAGGCACCCAAAGGTTAACGCACGTATTGGACGAGGGCAGCGACCGATGCATAAGCCTGAAGACGTCATCAAGCAGATCCTCGACTCCAAAGCCAGCAAAGTCAAAGTGGCGATCACCGATCTGGACGGCGTGCTGCGCGGCAAAATCATGCAAGTGGATAAGTTTCTGTCGGCGGTGGAATCAGGCTTTGGCTTTTGCAGCGTGGTGTTTGGCTGGGACAGCGCCGATCAGGCGTATGACCATGTCGACTACACCGGGTGGCATACGGGATATCCCGACGCCAAGGTCAACCTCGATCTCTCGACCTTTCGCCGCGTCCCGTGGGATCAACAGGTGCCTTTTTTCCTCGGCGACTTTGTCGACGACCAAGACCGCCCCCTGGCCATCTGCCCACGCCAGCTGCTCAAAAAGGTCCTCGCCCGGGCCGAGGTGGGCGGTATGTTCGCCAAGGTCGGCGTGGAGTTCGAATGGTTTAATTTCCGCGAGACGCCGCTCACCTTGAGCCAGAAGAGCCACCTGCATCCTGAGCCACTGACGCCGGGCATGTTTGGCTACTCGTTGCTGCGCTCAGGCTTCGAGCGCGAGTACTTTAACGCCCTGTACGACGAGATGCGCGAGTTCCACGTGCCGATCGAAGGCCTGCACACCGAAACGGGACCCGGAGTTTACGAGGTCGCCATTGCCGCGACCGACGCTCTTGAGGCGGCAGATCGCGCTGTGCTGTTCAAGTCCGGGGCCAAGGAGATTGCCAACCGCTTTGGCTTTACCGCGTCCTTTATGGCGCGCTGGAACAACCAGCTGCAAGGTTGCAGCGGCCATATTCACCAGAGTCTGCGCAACACCGAAGGCACGCCACTGTTCTACGATGCGGCTGACCCGCTGAAGATGAGCCAGATCTTTAAGAGCTACCTGGCCGGAGTCATGCACTGTCTGCCGGACATCCTGCCGATGTTTGCGCCGACGATCAACAGCTACAAGCGTTTAGTCGAGGGCTTTTGGGCACCGACGCGGGTGACGTGGGGCAGGGATAACCGCACCGTATGCTGTCGGGTGATTCCCGGTAGCGAAAAGTCGACTCGGCTCGAACTGCGCGTCGGCGGCGCTGACATCAACCCGTATCTGGCCGTGGCGGCCACCCTCGCCGCCGGACTGTACGGCATCGAACACAAGCTGCAGCTGACGACGCCGATCACGCAAGGCAGCGGCTACGCCAATCGAGACGCCAAGCTGCTGTCGCGCAATCTGGACGAAGCGACCACGGTGTTTCGTCAGTCAGCACTAGCGCGCGAGCTGTTTGGCGATGCATTTGTCGAGCATTACGCGGCGACGCGAGCTTGGGAGTGGCGGGAATTTCAAAAGTCAGTGACCGACTGGGAGCTGAAGCGTTATTTCGAAATTATTTAAGGAGCCATTCATGTCGATTGTGAATTTCAACTATCCGACAGCGATCAAGTTTGGCGCTGGGGCTGTGCGCCTGGCTCCTGACGCCATCAAACAACGTGGCCTGCGCCGCCCCTTGGTCGTCACCGATAAGGCGCTGGCGGCGTTGCCTATGCTGCAGGAGCTGAGCGTGTCACTGAGCCAGAGCGGCTTGATTCCCGCCGTGTACGCGGGGGTGTTCGGCAATCCGACCGAATCCCAGGTGAAGGGCGGCCTGCAAGCTTATCACGAGCACGGCGCGGACTGTCTGGTGATCATCGGTGGCGGCGCGCCGCTCGATGTCGGCAAGGCCATCGCGCTGATGGTGAACCACCCTGGCCAGTTGTTTGATTACGAGGACGGCAAGCCGGACGCGCGGCCTGTGGATCAACCCGTCCCCTTCATGATCGCCATTCCGACCACATCCGGTACCGGCAGCGAAGTCGGTCGCTCCTCGGTGGTGTCGGATGACCGGACGCACGCCAAGAAGATCATTTTCGATCCAAAGATGCTGCCGCCGCTAGTGCTGGCTGATCCAGAGCTGACGATCGGCCTGTCCCCGGCCGTCACCGCAGCGGTCGGCTTTGATGCCCTGACCCATAATATCGAGGCCTATCTCGCCAAGGGTTACCATCCGATGGCCGACGGCATTGCCCTCGAAGGCGTGCGCCTAGTGGCGGAACATCTGCTCAAGGCGGTGCGGGAGCCGAAAGACATCGCTGCCCGCGGCGGCATGCAGGTGGCCTCGATGATGGGGGCCGTCGCGTTTCAAAAGGGTCTCGGCGTCAC
>JAPLFX010000262.1 GCA_026390445.1 Pseudomonadota bacterium | reverse complement strand
CGGTCGCGCTCCAGGTCCTTACTTGACCGGGCCCCCTCGAGGTAGCGCAGGCCAAAGCCGATATCCGGGCGAAAGTAAAAGAGTCCCTGGCGTTTGAATTGCTGCGTAATGACGATGCCATAGCCGCTGCCGCCACCGCCGCGCATCGTCGCTGTGCAGATTTGTTTGGTCGGGTGGTTGGATTCGGTCGTGCATGTGTCCGTTGGAGTGGCTTGCGGCTTATCGATCTCGTAGCTGGCGTCGATGTAGTCAAAGGAACTCGTATAGTCGATGCCGTACTGATAGCCAGCGAGGTAGCTGGCGATTTCCGAAAAGAAGGCCTGAGCTGGCGCCGCTGGCAGCAACATCAGCCCGACGGCCAAGGGCTGGACCAGGCGCCGCAAGGCGCGCTTGAGGACGGCGTAAGCTTCCACGGTGACTCCTAAAATAAACGAACCCAGGAGAGGTATCGGCGACAGGACTTGTGGCTTTAATCGAGCTAGACTAAAGGTTGCGGACTTCGGTGGCTTTTTGACCGGCCTTGGGTATGATTGGGCGGTTGGCGGCCGTTATCCCCCCACGCAACGCGGCACCACTCATCCCCACGCTCACCCTTTTTGCTTTTGGACCAACGATGGCATCAGAGCCTAAATCCAAGTACGAACCGGCTTTTTTAATCTCCGCCTACCAGGACATGCTGTTCTACCGGCGCTTTGAGGAGCGGGTTAACCAGGCCTATCAAAAGGGTAAATTCGCCGGATTTTGCCATTTACACATCGGTCAGGAGGCCGTCTGTGTCGGTGTACAAAAGGCGCTGCGACCGACGGACTATGTGATCTCCGGCTACCGCTCGCACACCCAGGCGATCGCCAAGGGCATCGACCCCAAGGCGGTCTTGGCCGAGCTGTTTGGCAAGAAAGCCGGTGCGGTCGGGGGCAAGGGCGGGTCGATGCATATGTTCAGCAAGGAACATCGCTTCCTTGGTGGGCACGGCATCGTCGGGGGCCAGTGTCCGATCGCGGCTGGGGTGGCCTTTGCCATCAAGTACGACGAGAAGGACGACATCATCGTCTGCTACCTCGGCGACGGTGCGACCAACCAGGGGCAGTTCTTCGAAGCGATGAATATGGCGGCGACCTGGAACCTCCCGGTGCTCTATATCATCGAAAACAATCAGTACGGGATGGGCACCGACTATCACCGGGTGACCAGCGTTGATCGCTTGTCCAAGCGCGCCTTGGCTTTTGACATGGATCATTCCGAGGTCGACGGCATGGAGGTCCTCAAGGTCCATGAGCACGTCTCCGGCATCGTCGCCAAGATGCGCAAAAAGCCCCGGCCTTACCTGCTTGAGGTGCTGACCTATCGCTATCGCGGGCATTCGGTCTCCGATCCAGCCGCTTACCGGACCAAGGAGGAGGTGGCGAAGTTTCAGCAGCGCGATCCGATCCTGCAGCTCGCTGAGGTCCTGAAGAAGCAGAAGATCGCCACCGAGGATGAGCTGAAGGCCTGGGATAAAGCGGTGAAAGAACGCACTGCCGCCATCGAAGACTTTGCCGATGCCGCGCCCAAGCCCGAGGTCTCCGACCTGTGGCTCCACGTGCTGGCAGATTGAACGCATCACCAACTTTTTGCAGTTTAGGATAGGGACGATATGGCACTGATCCAATTCCGTGAGGCACTCGGTCAAGCGATGGCCGAGGAAATGGCGCGAGACGACCGGATCTTTTTGCTCGGCGAGGAAGTCGCCCAGTATAACGGCGCTTACAAGGTCTCGAAGGGCCTGCTGGACCGTTTTGGCGCCAAGCGGGTGATCGATTCGCCGATTTCTGAGGCTGGGTTCGCCGGTTTAGGTGTCGGCGCAGCGATGGCTGGTCTACGGCCGATCATCGAGATGATGACGTGGAACTTCGGCCTCCAGGGCTTTGACCAGATCATCAATCACGCCGCCAAGATGCTGTATATGTCCAACGGCCAGTTCAATATCCCGATCGTCTTTCGCGGCCCCAACGGCGCCGCGCATATGCTCGGCTCCCAGCATTCGCAGAGCTTTGACGCGATGTTGACCAACGTGCCCGGCATGAAGGTGATCTCGCCAGCAACCCCCTACGATGCCAAGGGCCTGCTCAAATCGGCGATCCGCGACAACAACCCGGTCATCTTCCTCGAAAGCGAGATGATGTACGCGCTGAAAGGCGAGGTTCCGGACGAAGAGTACCTGATCCCGATCGGCGTCGGTGACATCAAGCGCCAGGGCAATGACGTCACCCTGATCGCCTGGAACAAGATGCTGCATGTCGCCGTCGATGCGGCCAAGGAGCTTGAAGCCCAAGGCATCGATGCTGAGGTGCTCGATCCGCGCACGCTCCAGCCGCTGGACGAGGCGCTGATCTTTGCCTCGGTGCGCAAGACCCATCGCCTGGTGATCATCGATGAAGGCTGGGATTTTGCCGCCACGAGCGCGCAGATTGCCGACCGGGTGCAGCGCGAATGCTTTGATGACCTCGATGCGCCGGTCGTGCGCGTCAACTCCTTGTTTGTACCGATGCCCTATGCCGAAGAGCTGGAGGCCGCCGTCCTGCCGTCGGTCGGCCGCATCGTCCAGGCTGTCAAAGATGTCTTGTACGTCGGCAATTGATCACTTTTTGGACCTGTGCAACCGGAGGCGACCAACGTGGCTCATATCATCGAAATGCCCAAACTCAGCGACACGATGGAAGAAGGCGGCATCGCCACGTGGCTGAAAAAAGAAGGCGACGCCGTCAAAGAAGGCGAGGCCCTGGTCGAAATCGAGACCGACAAAGCCACGCAGGAGTACGAGTCGCCGGAGGAGGGAATCCTCCTTAAAATCTTGGTCCCTGCGGGTAAGAGTGTCGGTCTGCGCACGCCGATCGCGGTCATCGGTGAAAAAGGCGAGAAGATTCCGGATCTCGCAGCGCCTGCTGCGCCGGCTCCGGTTAAAGCAGGGGCGGCACCGGCCGCTGCGCCACAGGCTCCCGCCAAAGCCGCCGCCGTCGCTGCGCCGCAACCCGCAGCGGCAGCCCCAGTCGCTGCAGCGCCTGCAGCCACCGGTGGCCGCGTCAAATCCTCACCGCTGGCGCGTAAGGTCGCGGCCGACCGTGGCATCGACCTCGGCGCTGTCGCCGGCTCTGGTCCTGGTGGTCGCGTCGTCGTGCGGGATGTCGAGCAAGCGAAAGCTGGGTCGAGTGTTGGCGCAGTGACTGCTGGTGTGCAAGCAGCAGGGACGATCACTGCATCCGGCACCAGCGTGCCGGTGTCGATGATGCGCAAAACCATCGCCAAGCGCCTCCTTGCGGCGAAGAACGACGCACCGCATTTCTATCTGACGGTCTCGGCCAACGTCGGCAAGCTGGAAGACTGGCGCCAGCAGTTGAACAAGGCCGCCGCCAAAGAGGCAAAGCCCGGGTCGACACCGACCAAGGTCAGCGTCAACGACGGCGTCATCTTGGCCGTGTCGCGCGCCTTGCGGCGCCATCCGATGGTCAACGCGTCGTGGCAAGGGGACACCATCCTGCTGCACAACCAAGTACATGTCGCGGTCGCCGTGGCGTTGCCGGAAGGCTTGGTCACGCCGGTGATTCGCAACTCCGACCAGCTTGGCGTGCGCGAGATCGCGGCGCAGTCGCGTGAGCTAGCCGGCAAGGCTAAGGCCGGCGGCCTGAGCAACGACGCTTACCAGGGTGGCACCTTTACGATCTCCAATCTGGGCATGTTTGGGATCGAGGAGTTTACCGCCATCATCAATCCACCGCAGGCGGCGATCCTGGCGGTGGGAGCCGCCATCTTGACGCCCTGGGTCGATGATCACCAACGGGTGGTGGTGCAAAACCGCATGAAGATGACGCTGTCGTGCGACCACCGCGTCGTCGACGGTGCCCTTGGCGCGCAGTTCCTGCAGACCTTGGTGGCCTATCTTGAAGATCCTTTGGCGATGCTGGCGGGTTGAATATGCGTGGAGCCTTTGCCCTTGCCTGTGCCTTTGCAGCGATCTCCCTGGTCCAGCTCACGAGTGGCTGCCGCACCGGGGGGACGCCGTCTGGCACCGAGGTGCAGTCTGCAGTGGACAAGCCGTCGGCGCAGCCAGCTGCCCAGGTCCCGGCGGTGCAGTCCGTCGTCCCAGAGGCACCGTCCATCCCTAAGGATAGCCAGCCGGTGACCTTGATCTCCGGCTTTAACCTGCGCGGTGCTGACCAATGCGTCGCGCTCAAGCTAGCGCCTGACGTGGCCTGCATTCCTCGGACGGAACCCTTGCAGGCCGCCTGTGCCAAGAACAAGGGCGAGATTTTGCGCTGTGATGATTGCCGCCTGTTGTGCTCCAAGCCAGTGGCAGCAAAAGCCCGCTCGCGCTAAACCAAGATCTTTAAGAAGATCTCAATGGTGCGGCAAAGATTCCGTAGAAACCGGCATATCAGGCTGCTAGACTGTGTGGGTCACCCGCTTAATAGGAAGGGGTTTACCCTGCGTGTAGCGCCGAACGTCAAGCGGGTTATCATCGCCGTATTGCTGGCGTTGGCGACGATCGCTGCGATCCTCGTTTACCGCGAGTTCGATAGCTGTCAACTGCAGTCGCTGTACTTTGCCGGCAAGGCCAAAGACCTGAAGTTCCACCTCGGCAAGGGGCCGAGTAAAAAGATCGCCTTTCCAGAAAACGGTCCTTACGATCAGCGCCTCGGCTATTCCTTGATTCCTGGAATCATCGAGCGCGTCACCAAACGTGGTTACAGTATCGTCGCCCAGGCGCGACTGTCGCCCTTGCATTATAGCTTGGTGAAAAAAGGCGCGATCTACCCCATCTATAAAGAGAAGGCGCAGGCCGGTCTGACCATCCTCGACAGCAGCGGCAAGCCGCTCTTTTCGGCGCTCTATCCGCAGCTCATCTACGAAAACTTCGAATCGATCCCGCAATCCATCGTCCAGACCCTGCTGGTGATCGAAAACCGCGACCTGCTCGATCCGCGCTACCCATGGAAGAACCCGACCTTGGAATGGAGCCGCCTGCTCCGAGCGGTCTTCGACAACATCATCGCCCGCTTCATTCCGAGTCATGAGAGTCCCGGCGGCAGTACCTTGGCGACGCAGATTGAGAAGTATCGCCATTCGCCTGAGGGACGCACCGCATCGCCTAGGGAAAAGCTGATCCAGATGGTCTCCGCCACCCTGCGCGCCTACCAGGATGGTCGCAATACGATGGGGGCGAGGCAGCGCGTTGTCACCGACTATATCAACTCCGTACCACTCGGTGCTATTCCCGGCGCTGGTGAGATCCGTGGCATTGGTCACGGCCTGGTCGCCTGGCACGGCGCTAGCTTCTCCCAGGTCAATGAACTGCTTGCCGATATCAACTCACCGGTGGCTGATCCGGCACTGCTCAAGGCTAAGGCTTTGGCCTACAAAGAGGTCATGAGTCTGTTTTTGGCGCAGCGCCGCCCGGCTTACTACCTGGTGCAAAACCGCGACGATCTCAAGGAGCTGACGGACCATCATCTGGCGTTGATGGTCAAGGCTGGCGTCATCACTCCCGCATTTAAGGATGCTGTTGACCAGGCCGAGCTGAGCTTTCGCAGTGGCAATATCATCTTTCAGCCCGAGCGCCTGAACTTTGTCGAACGTAAAGCGGCCAATGCGGTGCGCGTGCACCTCCTAAACTACTTTGGATTTGATCGCCTCTATACCCTCGACCGCCTCGACCTCAAAGTCACCTCGACTATCGACTATGAGACGCAAAAGGACGTGCAAGCGACCCTGACCAAACTCAAAGATCCCGCCTTTGCCAAAGCCAACGGCTTAATGGATCATCGTCTACTCGCCAAAGGCAACCCCGCCGAGGTTATCTACAGCGTGACCCTGCGTGAGAAGGTCGGTGATACCAACCTGCTGCGGGTTCAGGCCGATAACGTCGACGGACCGTTTAATGTCAGCGAGGGCGGTAAGCTCGAACTAGGCTCCACCGCCAAGCTGCGCACCACGATCACCTATCTTGAGATTATCGAAGAGTTATGGCAGCGCTTGCGCGAGTTGAGTCCAGAAGCTCTTGACCAAGAGGCGGCAAAGGCCGCCGCAAGCGACCATCTGACGGGCTGGGCCTGCCAGTGGCTGCGTGGTAAGGCCCTCGATGACAGGATGCTGCGGCCGATGCTCGAAGCGGCCCTGGATCGCAACTACTCCGGCAATCCGAACGAGGCCTTTATCACCGGCGGCGGCATTCACCGCTTTAGCAACTTCGATCATACCGAGGACGGTCCAGCCTACACCGTGCGCGAAGCGATCCGCAGGTCGATCAATTTGTCGTTTATACGCATCATCCGCGATGTCGCCGCCTACTACAGCGGGCAAATTCCGCATCAGCAGGAGATTCTCACAGATTTCAATAGTCCCTACCGCCAGGAGTACTTGACCCGCTTTGCCAATAAAGAGGGACGCGAGTTTCTCGGTCACTTCTTTCTGCGCTACCGCGGCCTGACCGGCGAGGATGTGCTAGAGGCGCTGCTAGCGCATGCAAGAAAGACGCCCAAGCACTTAGCGGCGATCCTCGCCGTGGTCAAGCCCGAGGCCAGTTTGGCCGACTACACCCAGTTTCTTGCGCGTGTGTTGCCGCAGCATAAACTTAACGACCGTGTCATCGCCGGCCTCTACAAAGCGACCCACCTAGACACCTTGTCGCTCCAGGATAAGGGCTACATCGCCGGGATGCACCCGCTGGAGCTATGGCTAGTGGCTTATCTGTACCGCCAACCCAAAGCCACCTATTCGCAGATGCTCACCGCCAGCGGTGCGGCGCGTCTGGAAGCCTACCAATGGTTGTTTAACTCGCGAGAGAAGCTAAAGCAGGATCGACGCATCAAGATCATGCTCGAACAGGAAGCCTTTCAAAAGATTCACGCGCACTGGCAAAAGCTCGGCTATCCCTTCGCCACCTTGGTGCCGACGTTCGCGACGGCACTCGGCAGCTCTGGCGATAAGCCGATCGCTCTTGCCGATCTGATGAGCATCATCGTCGGTGGCGGGATGCAGTTGACCAACACCCGCGTCACGGAAATGGACTTCGCCGTACGCACGCCGTTTGAGACGCGCTTTCGCGCCAAGATCGACCCGGGCCAAAGGGTGCTGTCGTCGGAGATCGCCGCAGCCGTCCATGATGCGATCCGGGAGGTGGTGGACTCAGGTACTGCGGTGCGGGTGAAGGGCGCGTTTAAGGCGCCCGACGGCACGCCATTGGCTGTAGGTGGCAAAACGGGAACCGGTGACAACCGCTACTCGATCTTCGCGCCAGGCGGGCGGGTGATCGAGTCAAAGGCGATGAGTCGCACCGCCACCTTTGTGTTTTATATCGGTGAGCGCTTCTTCGGTACTTTGACCGCTTATGTGCCGAATGGATCAGCTGAGGACTTTAACTTTACCAGTGCGCTGCCGGTGCAGATATTAAAGATCTTGGCGCCAAAGCTGCTACCGCTGATCAATCGCCAGGAGCTGGCCACGGCCCATGCGGTGCCTTTGGATTTGGTGCCCGTCGGAGCGGCGGGCCAAGGTGGAGACATTGGGGAAGGCGACGACGCTGAGTCAGCGAATCCGTTTGCGGTACCGGAGCATGGCTTATTGCTTGCACCTCCGGCGGCATCCGGAACCGATCAGTCGAAGTAACTTAATTATGGACGGGCCCTTACCGGTTCAATCAACGATCCGCTAGCGTATCAACGCATCAAATCGTTTGCCGCCAAGATTCAAGGGGCCGACTGAATAGTTCAAGTGGTGAGATCACCTGGATTCCGTCCGTGGTGTAGGACCGCGTTGCAGACCAAACCACCTGACAAGCAATCTTGGGCTTGAGTTTCTTGGCATAGTAGCGAAGCGAATCATCGATGCCTTGATCTTGGTACTTCACCTCATAGATCTCTTCGACATTCTTGCCGCGCACTATGGCGAAGTCAACTTCACGCTGTTCTTTGTCGCGTATAAAACACAGATTTACTGATTCTCCGTACGCATCCTGGAGAAAATGAACCCGCTTGAGAAGATGTGTGGCAACCAGATTTTCAAATTTGGCGGGTTCGGAAACCAATTCAGCATTGTCAAAAAAAATAGACCTTTGGTTGCTTGGTAATGGACCTAGCCAACTTGTAAGAGAATGGTCTGATGACGAATACGTAATACATGCTCTCCAACACCGAGAGCCAATGCTTGGTCGTGACCGGTGAGACTTCAAGGTCGGCGGCTAGGTTGGAAAGCGCGACGGTAGACTGCACCCGCTCTTTGAGCAGGGTTGCAAAAAGTTCCAGGGTCTGTAGGTCTCTGACTGAATTCAGATCGCGGATATCCTCGCGGACAAAGCGTTCATAGCGTTCACGGCGCCACCGCGCGGCTTCGGTCGGGTCATTGCTGAAGAACGGCTCCGGGAACCCGCCAAATTCCATGAGGCGGGTTAGACACTCCGCGGAGGTCATTTCAGGTGGGCACTCGTCGAGTGTAATGGGATGAAGCCGCCAGTAGTGGTAACGCCCTTGCAGGGAGTCACCGCCACGACGATAAATGTCTAACCTGGCGCTGCCAGTCACTAAGAAGTTAGTCGAGGCTTTCTCGACGTCATAGATGCCTTTAATCCAGGTCTTCCACTTCTTGAGCTTATGCAACTCATCGAAGACAATAAGCCGCTGCCCTTTCGGCCAGGATCGCCGCTGGATCGTCAAGCGATGGTCTGGGTTGTCCCATTTTAAGTAGAGGGACGGCGCAAACTCCGCCAGCCTCATCACGGTCTCTGCCAACGTGGTCTTGCCTACCTGCCGTGGGCCGCCGATGAACACCATCTTTCGAGCGATATCTTTTATAATAAAATTAGATAGATATCGGTCCATAAGGCGGAATTTTACCCCACTGTAAAAAAGTCGCGACTATTTTGCAGTACCGTTCCTTAAACCGTAATCAAATCTGATCACGAGGCGGCGGGCGAACAGTTTCCCGCCTTGCTCATTCGCCGGCTAGGCCGTCGATGGGAGAGCTTCATAATTCAGCGCCGCCCTTTTCGGGCTCGCTAAATCACCCAGAATCGCACTTCTCCCGATCCAAGAGTTCCCGCCGGAATAAAACTCCATGAGACTTTTGAACGTGGACTTGACGTCCTTTTGCGCGACAAATCCCCAGAGATGTCCCCTTTTACCCGTGGGCCTAGACGCCATGTAGGCATCCAGGTCCGTGCGCCCGGGTAGCGGCTTCTCACCTTGAGCCGAGGGAGTCTTTTGGCTTTCTATCGCGCTAAAATCCAAAAAATCTGCAAAATGTAAACCACGTCTGGCAATCGTGAAGCAGGCCGCCTCATGACTTGAGATGTG
>JAPLFX010000111.1 GCA_026390445.1 Pseudomonadota bacterium | reverse complement strand
TAGCTGTTCGCCATAGTCGCTGTCGTTATCAGGCGTATCTGCATCTGGCGATTCGTCAAAGGCCGAGCATTTTTTCCATTGAAAGAGATAGGTCGTCTTGACGTTGCCGTCGAGCGAATCGTTGGTGATGTACGCATGGCTGTTGGCCACGCCAGGCATGGCCTTCGCATACAGTGAGGAATTAATATTGAGGCCGCGGCGAGCACCACAGGGCGACCACACGACCGCGTTGAGGCCAAGGGTATCGCTGATCGTGTAGTCACCGGATTTGGGTCCAGTGAAATTGGTTTGTAGCCGCGCTTGTTGGGCGAGGCCTTGAAAGTAATACAGCGACTGCTGGTAGCCCGAACTAGACGGACCAAGGTCAAAGAAGCCGCGGTAGTCGAGGCGCACCAGGGAGTAGGACCAGCCTTGCGGGAAGTCGAAGTTGACCAAGATTTGACAGTTTTTGCGGTCCATCGATTTGTTGGCATCGGTGGCGGCAACATATTTGTCAAAGATCATGGTGAACGAGGTGCGGTCTGGAGACACTACCGCGCGGGCGGTGCCAGCTGGGCACCCGGTGCCACCATAGGACGGGTTGGCTTGGCCATTGATGGTCGGAGGAATGGTCACAAACGTCGGTAACGTCGGTACCGCGGCGGATGCAACCGTTGCAAGTAGCCAGCTGGCGATGGATGCCATGATTCTGTGCGTCGATTTCATTGCGTAGACCCCAGTGAAAAAGTGAGAGGACCCGTCGGGCATCATGCGCCGACGCGTGCAGCTATTGCAAAGTCTGCGCCACCTTCGCCTTGCTGCGCGCCAGAGTTTGCGTGCATGGGCTGAGTTGCTTGTGGAGCACGCTGTTCGCGGTAGCTTGGAGAGTTCGAGTGAACCGTCATAGAAGCAGCCGCACCGCATGATTTTTGCGACAGTTGCTGCGGAAACTGCAGTGAATTGGACCTACTCCGAGTGACATGGGCCGGTCACCCAACCTGTGTTGCGGACTTTAGACCACCGAGTTCACACCAGTTCTTTGACTGCGAGCCGCTGGGATTGGAGTTTGACGGGCATGATCTCGACGGTGAGTTGTACCGCATCACCCAAGCCATAATAGTAGTGGCCGGGGCGGGACAGCTTGCGCAGCAAGGCGAACAGCCGATGCCTGGTGCGTGCAATGGGACCGAGCAGCGGGCTAGGGATGAGATTCTCTTGCGAGACATGAACCTGCCAATGGCGTGGGTCTGGGGGCAGGTTGATCTCTTGATGACTGGCGAGACTGGCGAGCACGTGTTCGACGTTTGGTTCTTCCATAAACCCGAAGTTGATACTCACGCTGATGATGGAGCCCTTGCCGTCGTCGCGTTGCAGAGTCGTGACTTGATAGCGATCCTGATGCAGGTACGGCACCTTGCGGTGAACCACCTCGACGAAGATCAGATTCTCCGGTAGTAGCCCGTAGCGATTCCAGAACAGCTGCAGGAGGGCCGGTGTGTTGCGTGAATCCGCGCGGATGGGGCGCGGTACCATCAAGATGACGTTGCGCTGCATCAGCGTCACGGCCTCACGTTTCTTCTCAAGCAGCTCGGCGATGCTCATGGTCTTGACCGATGAATATCCGGCAAAGGTGGCATGTCGTCCCCATTGCCAAGTCGCCATGATGGTAAACAAACCGATGCCGATCGATAGCGGAATATAGCCGCCTTCGAGAAATTTGAGGCTGGTGGCAGCGAGAAAGCCCAAGTCTAAGCAGGCGAAGCTGCCAAACAGCAACACCGCCGCTGGCAGCGGCCATCGCCAGTGATAGCGGGCCAGTAAGATCATGGCGATGGAGGTCGCGAGCATATCGCCGGATACGGCCAAGCCGTAGGCAGAGGCGAGTGCGGTGCTGCTGCCAAAATACAACACCAGCAGCACGCAGCCGACATACAACGACCAGTTGACGAAGGGTGCGTAGACCTGACCTTCGTGCTGGTCATGGGTGTGGACGATCTTCAACCGGGGAAAGAGTCCGAGGGCTGTCGCCTGCGCTGCCAAGGAAAAAGCGCCTGAAATCAAGGCCTGTGAGGCGATGATCGTGGCCATGGTGGCGAGGATGATGACGGGAATCAGCATGGATTGGGGGACCAGGCTATAGAAGATGTTGCTGCTCTGCACCGGCAGCCCGCTGAGGAGGTAGGCGCCCTGGCCCAGGTAGTTGAGGATGAGAGCCGGAAAGACCACGGCGAACCAGGCCCGGCGAATCGGCTGCGGACCAAAATGACCCATATCCGCATAGAGCGCCTCGCCGCCGGTGATGGCTAGCATCACCCCGCCAAGTACCAACAGGTCGACATGCCACCCTGCTCGTAGCAAAAATTTGGCGCCGTGCACCGGATTCAATGCGGCAAGGATCAACGGATGGTCGACCACCTGGATCAGACCGAGAATGGCGATGGTGATAAACCAGACGATGATGACTGGTCCAAAGGCTTTGCCGACCTTGGTCGTCCCCTGCCGCTGTAACCAGAACAATCCAGTCAGGATCGCCACGGTCAGGGGAATAATAAAAGGCGCCAGCGTTGGTGCCGCGACCTTCAGCCCTTCGACCGCAGACAGCACGCTGATGGCCGGCGTGATGATGCCATCACCAAACAGCAGTCCCGCTGCCAGGAGCAAGACCAGTAGCAGCGGTTTAACGCTGCGATGGTGCAGACGATGGAGCAGTCCATAGAGGGCAAAGACGCCACCCTGGCCCTCGTTGTCGGCCTTCAGGACAAAGCTCAAATACTTGATCGTCACCACGGCGATCAGCGCCCAAACGACGAGTGAGACACTGCCGATGACATTGGCCTCACCGAGGGCGACGTCTTTGTGGGCAAAAAATATCTCGCTCATCGCATACAGTGGCGACGTACCGATGTCACCAAACACCACACCAAGTGCGCCTATGGCTAGCTGCGCCGAGCCGCTGCTCGCGCCCAGATGCCCGGTCTGCGATGGGAGTGAGTGTTTGATGCTACGGGGTGCTTGTGTCACCAGCTGATCTCCACCTTGGTCTATGCTTCACGTTCGGCCAGTCGCCGCGTCACCCGCCCAAAGCAATTCATTACAAATATATGCACTTGAGCCTGGGTCCAGACATAAAACCACCACGGCAAGCGCGGTAGGTAGTTCAAAATGGCGATGACCACTTCGTTATGCCCCGGGACCTGGCGAAACTCAAAGCGACCAGGTGGCTTGCCGTCGCGATTGTCGCTGAGTACACCCCCGGTGATGTAATAGAGGCTGCGGGTTTCACTGCTGCGCTCGCGACTAAAGCTTAGCTCCAAAGCCAGCACGGACTTCCACTGCAGGCCCAGCGGCTGGAGGTAAAAACGCATCGAACCCTGACCATCGACATCGACGCGAATGAGCGGCGCAAGAAAACGTGGGAGCCACCGGCTGTAGGTTTGCGAGGTCCAAGCCACGGAGCGGCCGTGGGGAATGCGCACGCGTTGGATCGAACAAACCGAATTGACCGCAACAGCGACGCGCCCAGCAGCCTGCGGCTGGACTGGAGGGAGGCGTTCGTTGGTTGTGGTCAAGGCCTCGTCTAGCGCCGCCGAGAAGGTTTTGGCGGCAAACCCGTAGCGCCGGAACAAGACGTCGCCCTGGACGATCATTTCGTGCTTCAAGCTCTCGATCAGCGGATAGATCAATTCTTTGGACGCGCCCGTGATGAGTGACACCCACAGGCGCGACAAGGTCGGAGTAAACAGCCGGGTCCCGACGAATGCCCGCCAAAGCCCAAGCTTCTTTGCAACAAGGCGCATCATGTCGATATAAGACAGCACGTCGGCGCCACCGATGTCATAGGCGCCCGCCGGCAAGTCCGGATCTTGCAAGGTCCGCATGAGGATGGTCACGACGTCGCTTAGAGCAATCGGTTGCCCCAGCGTTTGGGTCCAGCGTGGGCAGAGCATGAGCGGCAAGCGGCGAACCAAAGACTCGAGGATCTTGAATGAGGAACCACCGCGCCCTACGACCAATCCGGCGCGAATCGCGATGACCTCGGTACCGTAGCTGCTGAGGACCCGCTCGACCTCGAGTCGGCTGCGCAGATGCGGCGACAGGTGCGCCTTTGTTGCGGCCTGCTGCGGGATGATCCCACCGAGATAGATGATGCGCTTTAGTCCTTGCTTGCGCGCGGCTCTGGCAAAGTTATCGGCGAGGATCAGGTCGATATCCTCAAAGCTCCCTTGCGTCATGCGGCTGGTCGGCTGCATCGAATGCACCAGGTAGATGCCGTAGGTGGCGCCGCTGACCGCCTGCTCCACCTGGAGCAAGGAGAACAAATCAGCCTGGCGCCATTGGCACGGCGCATGCGGCTGCTGCTGCGGCGGTGCACGTCGGCTTAAAGCGATCACCGACATGTGGCGTGATAGTTCCGCGCACAAGGCCTTGCCGATGAATCCCGAGGCTCCAGCGATGGCGATGCAGGGTTTGCCAGTGTCAGCCATTAAGCGGCTCCGTTGGCAGCAGCGAAGGCGGCACGGACGTCGTAGTCACCGCCGAGCTTCTCCAGGTGTTCGTAGAGGCAAAACAGTCCAGCGCCAACGCCGAGGAAGTTGGGATGGATACGGCTTTTGCCCTCTTTACAGGCAAGGAACACTCGGTGGAAGGTGCTGCGGAATTCCGCTAATTCAAAACGCTGGTGCGATTGACCTTCGCCAAAGTGTGTCAAAAATAACTGTTTAGCGTGGCGCAGCTCTAGTGCAGCTAGGGCTCGGTCGAACCGTGCCATGTCGTCCAAGTAGAAGCCGAGATAGAGATCGCGGAGGCCGCCGAGGAAGGCGGGTTCGTAGGTGATAAAGAGCGGCTGCGGTTGCCAGACGGTCTTGTCGCTAGGCCCTGAAGCTGTGCTGAAGGCGGCTTGGCGCAGATCGAGGATGACCGTTGGCGCCTTGAGCAGTTGCCAAAAGTACAACTTTAGAAGCAAGTTGCCGCGCTCCTTTGCGGCGCTTTGGTCGAGGCTGCCTGCAGGGGCAGAGGCGTTGCCACCGGGTGGGATCGGTGCCGGAAGCTGCGCCAGGGCCAAGGCCGGGCCGAGGTCGCCGCAGAGTTTGGCGAATTTATGCTTATTGACGAAATCAGCGCTTAGGGTGCCGACTTGTCCGGCCATGGCCAGGGGGGGTACGACCTGAAAAAAAACCGGCGACAGGTACTCGGTGACTTGCGACCAATCCGTTCCTCGCAGCAACGATCCTAGCAAGGGGAAGGGCATGGTCGACTCCTTTGGCGGTTTGAGACCTTCAGGGTAGCTTTAGGCCTGGAGCTTGCTCAAGTTCTTTCGCAGACTTGCCGAATAGACCCTAGGGTAGAGCCGTTGCTTGGACAATGGAAGCAGGTCTAGATGAGCAAAGGATTAAAACAGCTGCTGGCGCGGATCACCGAAAACCCGTCGCGCCTGATGATCGACCGGTATCTGGCCCTACTGGCTGATTTGACGCCACAGCAAGGCAAGGTCAGCCGGGCCTTGGATCTGGCCGAAGCGCTGCTGCGCTCGGATCCGCTGCAGTCCCTGCGCATCGCCCTCATGGTGCACCAAACCAATCCCGATGATCTGCGAGCCTATGACCTGATGATCGAGGGCCTCAATAACCGGGGCCGACACGCCAAGGCCGAGGTGTTGCGACTGGAGCGCGAACGCTTGGTCGAGGCCTTTGCCGCAGGCCATCGTGAACGCATGGCTGACATGCCTGACTCCCTAGTCAACGGATCGGTCTTGTCGCAATCTGAGATACAGGAGGTCAGCCTCAATGAACCGCTGCCATCGGGCTTTATCGATGTCCCTAGTTCCGGCGATTCGGGCGAGTACCATGAGTCCGACGATTCTAGAGAGTCGGCTGCTGCGCCCACCCACGTAGCCAGTGATCGGTCCTTCGATATCGAATTGAAGCTGGCCCCATCAGAGCCTCTGGTGCAATCCCCGAAAGTCGAACTAGCGGAGAAGGCGCAGTCTGATGCGGACTTGTTTACCTGGCGTGGACCCAAGCCGGCTTACCTTAGGGGCGGCGCCTTGCCAGGGAGACCGGCCCACACGGAGGTCCTTGGTGGTCAGGACTACTTCGATCAACTCGGTGCCGAACCGCTTGATCGTGCCACGCCGTCGCTGCATAGCGCTTCATCTGCAAGCGACGGGTTAAGCCCGGTGCAGTCTCCAGCTTCGCCTCATTCCGATCTCATCGCAGTTGGAGCAGGTGGAGCAGCTGGAGCAGGCGGCAAACTACATTCCAGCTACGCCGGGCACGGCGGGCAGACCTTCGATCTGTTCGGATCCGCCGCAGATCTGCAGCAAGCGCAGCGTAGCCCGACCGGGTCCGGAGCCGCCGGGCCCGCGCTACGTTCAACGGTCGCGTCGGTGAAAACCACCGCCTCGGACGCAGCAAAAAGCAAAGACCATGGCAAAATAACCGTCAAGCCAGCGCACCCGCAAGGGACGTTGGCCTCCGTGCGACGGGGGATGTCTGAGTTCTGGAGCAAGCTCCTTGGCGAATTTGGCCATCTGGAAGCGGCGACGGCCCAACCTCAAGGCTGGGCACAGGCTCTGGGCTCTTTGAAGTTACGCGCTGAGAACCGCCGCGAGCCCCTGCCAGAATCGTTTTGGCAGGCTTTAGCCGAGATTCCACAGGAGCAGTTGGCCGAGCCTGATATGAGTCAGAACGTGCAGGTCATGTTTGAGATCCTGGTGCCCTTGGTCGATGAAGACACCGCTACCGCCTTTGGCCTGTTGATCGAAAAACTGCAGTTGACTAGGGCTCATCCCGGCTATTGGGGCTTGTATCTGGATACCCTCGTGCTGCGTGGCCTCAGTCGGCGCGCTTTGGTCGAGGTGCGGTTGCTGCTCAACTTAAATCCGCAGCCAGTATGGGCGGCGGTCGCCTGGCCGCGCCTGACGAAGATTTGGGCGGCCCTTGCCGTGCGCGGCTTCGATTGGCGCGAAGAGGCTGGCGTCATGGCCTTGATCAAAGGCCTAGAGCGCCGGCCAAAGGCCAAGGCTTCTGGTCTAGTGGTGTGAAAGGTAGCGGCCTGTCCCTAGCCGACGCGACTACGGCACCGATTTAGCCGGTCCACTGAGGACAGATAAAGCGATCAGCATTGCGGCTATAGCCAGTAAGGTGCGACGTTCGCTGCGTAAAGCTGGCGAAAAGGTGTCCGGCCATTCGAGCTCGGACAAGACCGGCACCCGAGCTGGAATCCAGGCCGGAACCGCGAGCATAAAGTCCTCATATTCGCGACCGAAACGCGCGATCAGGAGTCGCTCTTCGTGTTTGACGATACAGAAGTATTGAAACGAAAACAGCACGACGGCAATGGCGATCAGCCACCACACGCCACTGAACACGGCGAGGCCAAAGGTGATCAGGAAATTGCCGACGTAAAGCGGGTTGCGCACGATGCCAAAGGGCCCCGAGGTGATCAGGTTGGACCCGGCCGAGGTGATGTTTCGGGTGCGTGACACCGAGCCGATAAAGGCCACGCTATAGATGCGAATCAATTCGCCCGCGACCAGGAGCAGTGTGCCTAGAGTCGCCGTGCGTACCGTCGGATCACAGTAGCAGATCACCAGGACGATCAGGGGAATCGGCGTGTAGTCGCGCCATTCGAAGAGCTTCTCGCCGATCTCGACGGCGCTCCAATCGCGCCAGGATTTACCACGACCGTGGTGGTTTGCCGAGTCAGCCCCGCCTTCGCTGCCTGGGTTGCGTTCGTCTACTGGAGGTTGCTGGCTCTCGTCGCTCACGACTGGTATCCCTTAAGACTTAGATTTAGGGGCGGTTTTGATTCTGGTCGGCAAAGGCCGCTGGCGTGGCTAACGATAACCGACCAAGAGTCTCGCTGGCAACCTGCGAATCCTCCCACTGCTCACGGGTCAAACCGATCAGTGGGGGCTCGACGGCCACCAGGGTCAAGCCCAGATGCTGGCTAAAACTGTTGTTGAATAAGGCCTCAAACAGGCCGCGGACTTTTTTACCGGTGTGAAACAGCATGAGTTCTCCAGCGACGTCCCGCCAATAGACATCGACGTGGCTGAGCGTGGGCAGGGCCCGTCCCATCAGCTCGGCTTGCAGGTGGTCGCGTAGCTCGCGCCTTTCGGTCGGGCCGGGGGTCTTGCCGGTGCGCAAGGTCTCGGCGTAAAACTCTTGCTTGTAGAGGAGTTGCAGCAGGGCCGCCGGGACCTTGCGGCGTTCGATGCGCAGGCGCAGGACAAAACCATCGTCGACCTGGCAGTCGGTTAGGTCCCAGGGGGCATCCGGTGGCAGGTCCAGGGTCGCCGACTCGAGGCCGACTGGCCGGACCCAGCCGACCACTTCTTCCTTGTGCAGGCCGGTTAAGGTCAAGGGTTTCGCCTTGTAGGGCTCGATCAAGTCGCTCAAACGGCCGAGGCTAAGGCGTTTGCTGCCGCCGAGTAGGCGGTAGCGACACAGCGCAATGCTACCTTGTTGAATCCCCAAGCTTTGGTCCTCTTCCACAAAGATATGAAGGGTTAATGGTACGCGACTGGCGGGCCAGGTCCAGGCCCATTTAAAGAAAATCAGCGGCCCGCCGAAGACATTGTAAGTGAGGATGAACTAAAGCGGCACCAGTGCATCATAAGGCTTCCCATGCGCAACGATCAGTCGACCGACTTTGCAACCTACCGTGAAATCATGGGTGAGCTACTCCGTCCCATCGAGGCCCATGGTCTGGATGCCGAGACGCTTAAGCGTCTTTATGAAAGCAAGCTGGTCTACCTCGATAACCTCCGGGTGCGCTGCTTCGTCGAGCTCAACAGTGGTCGGGCCGGGCATTTCACGATGCAAGACTACCAGCTGATTCTGCAGGCCATCGGCGAAACCAATCGGCACCTGCGCGATTTGATCCTCTTGGTCATTACCTCAAATTTGAAAAAGCGCACCGCCGGTTGAAGTCGCGCGGCGACCCTTGGGCGGCTGCCGTTAGGTTGGACGACGTGGCTTTGCTATAATGATCGGTATGCTCTGCATATCGACCAATTGACCGAGGCAAAGTCCCATGGGTTGCTTGATTCTCGTCGCCGATGATTCTTCGACCATCCAGAAGGTCATAAAGATCGCGTTTGCCAGGCATCAAGTTGAAATCTTTGAAGCCACTAGTTTTGTCGAAGCCTTGGCAGTCACCGCACAGAGCCGGCCAGAGGCTCTGATCATCGATGCCAGCTTGCCTGGAGCGAAGGGTCCCGCGGACTTTGCCAAGCTGCGTCAGGAGGCTGG
>JAPLFX010000197.1 GCA_026390445.1 Pseudomonadota bacterium | reverse complement strand
CTTGTACATCCCTGTGACCTACACCTATTGGTCGGGGATTACGGCGCTGTCCTATGCTCTGGATGGCGATGCCCAGGTACCGACGATCAAGCCGTGGCTGTATCACTTGAGCAACGTGCTACTGCATGCTGCCAATGGGGTTCTGGTGTTCTTCCTGCTTGAGGGCTTTGGCGCGAGCGCTATGGCAGCGCTGATCGGTGGGCTATTTTTTACCCTCCACCCGATCCAAGTCGAAGCGGTGGCCTGGGCCTCGGGCGCCAAGGACGTCTTGTCCGGTTATTTTGGTCTGTCCGCCTTGCTGTTCTACTCCTGGTTTCACCGCCGTCTCACCTTGCCTCAAGGCTCTACCAGCTCGCCCAGGCTCAGACTCTTGGGCTGCTACATCGCCGCCTATGCGGCATTTAGTTTAGCCATCATGGCCAAACCAGCAGAGGTGATCCTGCCGCCGCTGTTCGTGCTGATGGCGCTGTATACCGAAGGGCGCTGGCGTTGGCGCTCAGTGCTGCTGGTGATACCGCACCTCCTGACGGTTGCCTGGTACCTCAAGGTGGCCAGCGTGACTCAAGGTACGGAGGGGCCATTTCCACCAGTACCCTGGTCGCTCAGACCCTTGATCGCTGGTGACGCCTGGATCTTTTATCTGCAAAAGGCGTTTATACCGTTCGGTTTTGCCCTGGACTACGGCCGCAGGCCGGATTTGGTGCTGCGCGACACCTGGCTGCTGGTGCGCGGAGGCCTCCCTTATGTGGTCGGCGTAGCGCTGATTTGGCGGTGTTGGCGACGGCCGACGCCAAGACTTAAACTGGTGACCATCGTGCTTGCGGCCTTTGCCGTCGCATTGCTGCCAACGCTGGGGTTTCTGCAGTTTGCCTACCAGTTCTTCTCGATGGTGTGCGACCGCTACGCCTATCTAGCGATGCTTGCCCCGGCAATCTTGGTGGCCGCGCTCTACGTGGCCGGGGCCAAAACCAAGCATGGCCAACTCGTCTCCGGCCTGATCCTCGCCGGTCTCGCGGTGCAAAGCGCCTTCCTCGTCGATACCTGGTCGAGCGAACGCAAGTTATTTGGCCACAGCCTGGAGCAAGAACCAAACGGCGCCGTCGCCTTGGTCGGCATCTCCAACGACACCGCCAACAGCGGCAACTGGCGCGGTACCATCCCCCTGTTGCAGCGGGCCCAGCAGGCTCTTCCCGAATGGTCTAGGCCGCATAATAATATGGGCACCACCCACATGAACCTAGGCGAGACCCAGCAAGCAGCCGACGAATACGCCGCCGCAATCAAACTCCATCCAGCCTATCCGCTCGCCCACTGCAACCGCTGCGCCGCGCTCACCGACCTCGGGCGCCTGGACGAAGCCATCGCTGAATGTCGCGAAGCCATCCGCCTGGCATCCGAGTACCAGCAAGCCTTTACCAATCTTGGCACGGCATTGACCAAGGCGCATCGCCTACCTGAGGCCGAGACCGCCTTTGCCAAAGCGACCAGCTTGGCGCCAACGTCCTATGGTCCCCGCCAAAGTTGGGCCACCAACCTACAAGAGCAGGGGCGCTGGGCTGAAGCGCTGGATCAATGGGGCCTTCTCAACCGGCAGTACCCATACTACGTGCACGTCGTGCTGGAGATGGGCAAAGCCCTGCTGGCCTTGGGGCGAGCGGACGAAGCCGCAAGGCTCTACGCTGACTATGCCAAAATTGCACCGGATCAGTCGGCGCAAACAGAGATCGCTGCCGCAATTCGCGCCTTGCAACTGGTCGGTCCACCAGCACCGTTGTCGCACAAACCATGAACCAAGGCCCGCAAAGCAGCTTGCGGCGCTGTCGAGCCGATTCGCTGCTGTCAAATCATGGCAGCCGCGTTAAACTTCCTGTATACTTCGATAAGTTTACCATTCTTTTTACCTATCTGAGCAGCCAAGGCTAGACCACAGCATTGCGACCAACGCCTGGTTGCAAGCCTATGCTAGCAGGCGGACTGGGGAGGGCAGACCAATGCATTGGTCGCATATATCTGTGTTCCTCGGCAAGTCGGCGGAGTACATCGGCGTCGGTTCACTGCTGCTGATCGCAGCGGTTGGGATTCGTCGCCGTCGCGCCGTGCATAACGAAGGGCTGCACGCCTATAAACAGGCCGTCGTTAACGACATGGCCGAGCCGATCAGCCTACATCCGTATATCGACCCGGTCCGGTGCGCCGGTTGCGGCGCCTGTGTCAAAGCTTGCCCGGAGGGCGAGATCCTCCAAATGATCAACCATAAAGCGGTCTTGGTCGCGCCCACGAAATGCGTCGGCCATGGCCAGTGCGAGGTCGCTTGCCCCTTTGGCGCCATCTCGCTGGTGTTTGGCACCAAGAAGCGCGGCATGGATTTGCCGCGCATCACCAGCGATTTTGAAACCAACGTCAAGGGCCTCTATATCGTCGGCGAACTCGGCGGTATGGGACTAATCCGTAATGCCGTCAAGCAAGGGCGCATGGCCGTCGAGCATGCGGTGCAACATCTCAGCAGTGCCACCAAGGCTGACTGCGATATCCTCATCGTCGGCGCTGGCGCCGCCGGCCTATCGGCCGCGCTCGCTGCGATTGCGGCCAAGCGTCCTTATAAGTGCATCGATCAAAACTCGGTCGGCGGTACGATCTTTAATTTCCCCAGGCAAAAGGTCGTGATGTCGCAGCCGGCCACGCTGCCGATCGTCGGCACAATGAAGTTTCCTCGCAACAAGGTCACCAAAGAAGAACTGTTGGCGTATTGGAGCATGGTTCGTCGCCGCACCGGCCTCAAGGTGCGCGAGGGCTGCCGCTTCATCAGCTTGCGCAAAGAAGGCGAGCTGTTCCTCACCGAGACGACCCAGGGCGTCATCAAAGCAAAAAAGGTCGTGCTAGCCATGGGCGTTCGCGGGACGCCGCGCAAACTCGATGTCCCCGGCGAGGACCTTGCCAAGGTCACGTATAATCTGCTGGAACCAGAGCAGTACCAGCGCATGCACCTCGCCGTGATCGGTGGCGGCAACGCGGCCGTCGAGGCCGCTCAAATGCTGGCCAAGCCAGAGCTTGGCAACAAGGTGACGATTCTGGTGCGCACCCCGGGCTTCAACCGCGCCAATCAAGAAAATATCGACATCCTCCAGTCCATGGCGGCGCGCAAGCTGGTGACGATCATGTTTAATACCTTTGTGACACGGATCGAACGCGACTTCCTCGCGATTGAGGCCAACGGCATCGCTAGCCGTCTGCCCAATCAGTTCATCTTTATCTTCGCTGGAGCCGAGATGCCGTTCGCATTCCTGCAATCCTTAGGCATCAAGATCGACAAAAAGTTTGGCGAAGCGCGTAAAAAATCCTAGAGCTGTTGCCCTTACAGTTGGAATGCGATGCACTCTGTTCGTCCACGTTCAAAACCGACCCGAAGATGTCTCTGGACCCTTTTAGCAACGGTCGTCCAAGCCGCACCCGCTGCGGCCATCGACTACGCTGGACACGTCAATGGCGGAGTCTATTCGGCCCACGAGAAGGACAGCACGCCGTTCACCGGATCGGATCAAAACGACTCCTTGGCGGCCTTTGGTAGCCTCTACTTTGATGCAGCCAAGATCGGACCATACAATAATCAGTTTACCTTGGACCTTCGCGATAAATACGACTACTTCGCCGGTGCCCTCGACGCAAGTGGGTTGCGTTTGGTTCCGTCCAACGAACCGCAGCTGCGGCAACTGGCGGTCAAACACCCCTATGATCAAGGGTCCTACTACTGGGCCCTGGGCCGGTTTCCGATTGCCGATGCCGCGGTCCTGGGCAACGACGGCGTCGACGTGGGTATCAAAGCCGGCAGCAAGGTAAAGGTCGGCGCCTTCGGCGGACTTTTTCCCGAGCAGCGCCATGGACAAACCCTACAACTGTCAAAAGAAGACCACCAAGCCGGCGCCTATGCGCAGTATCAAGATCAAGGTCCGGACTGGCAGCGCAGCACCTATGCCAGCACCGCTTTAGTCCTGCGCCAACCGGTCAGCACCGTGCAGCCTCCCGGCACCTATGTTGAACGGGCTCAGCCCCTGCCGGATGGTGCGACGACGCAGCAGGCAGAATCCGCAGATAGTGGCCTGCCGCTAAAAAACTACCTGTTTTGGTACAGCAACATCGTCCATCAGCCGAGTGAACAAACGCGCTTCACCTACCTGTCCCACGTCGACGTCGAGCCAAGCGTGCATCTGCGCAATCTTTGGGCTTCGGCCTACCACCAATGGACTGCCCGCCTTTCTGGCACGCTTGCGGCTTTGCGCATCGACTCAACCGAGTATAAAAGGCAGCGCGATCTGCGCGACACTCTCCCAGCTAGCGCTTACACCGAGGGGCGTGCTGATGCCCGCTTTAAGTTGGACAAAGGGCTGATGCTCGAAGGAGTCTCGACCGTGGGCGTGCGCGGCAGCGATCAAAAAAAAGCCGCGAGCATCAACGCCAAACTCGTCGCCACCAATCTGCAAAAGGGCCGCCTCGCTGCCTTTGCCGGGGCCGGCTACCGTAAAAGCTTTATCAGCCACGACCTCATCGCCCGCTTTGGCGCCAGCTATTTTACCGCCAAGGTCGACGTCGACTTCACTCAACTGGCCATGGTCGAACACCGAGACAACGGAGAAACCCTGCATCCGCTGATCTCCGACCTGAGCCTGACGACCATGTTGAGTACGCGCTTGGTCGGCTCACTGACCTTCGAGCTAGCCAAGGACGAAAAAGTGCTGCTCACCAGCGCCTTGATGACCCTAGGCTACCGCTTCGGTAGCCGCCAGTTAACCCCAACCCGCGAGCGTGCCCCGCGACTGGAGCGCCTCTAGTGCTGCGACTTCTGACCGCATGCTGCATCCTGTTGAACTGCTGGGGCGGACCTGCCTTGGCTGACCCAGCCAAAGACCTGGGTAGTGAAAGTGCCAAAGATGGTGACACCAGTGAAGGGGTCTTTAACAAGCTTCTAGCACCTGGACCACTGATGTTCGCCCACCGTTCACTCGAACACGGCGCCTGCCTTAAGTGTCATGATGCGGGCAAAGGCGTCCCCGATGCCAAATGCCTGACTTGCCACAGCGATATCCAGCAGTCGATTCGCAAGGGCAAAAGCTTTCACGGCATGACCAAACAAGCTTGTATCGGTTGCCATAGTGATCACAAGGGCCGCGATCTCAACAGCACGGTCGTCAACACCAAGACGTTTGACCATAGCAAGACCGGCTTCATCCTGCATGGTGCGCACGCCAAAATCAAATGCGTCAACTGCCATACCGAAAAGCGCGGTGCTACCATGTCGCGCTCCAGTGACCCACGCTTCTTTGGTAAGACCCAGACCTGCAATGGTTGCCACCGCAAAGATGACATCCACGCCTTTCCGCCGCAGTGGGCGGCCAAGGAGTGCAGCGCTTGCCATTCCGACGCGACGTGGAAAGGCGCCGAGTTCGATCATAAAAAAGCGACCGGCTACGCGCTCATCGGCGACCATGCCAAGATCAAATGCGCCACTTGCCATTTGCCAAAGGGCAAAGCCTCGGCCAAGTATAAATTTCCTGAGCTGCCCAAGCAGCAATGCCTGACTTGTCACGCCGACTTTCACAAAGATCACCTGCAGGGCAAATTTCAGGGCGGCAACTGCTTGCAATGCCACAGCCAAGGTCAAGAGACCTGGAAGATCGCGCATTTTGACCACCAAATCACCGGGTTTGCCTTACTTGGCAAGCATCAAACCACGGCCTGTGTTGACTGCCACAAGCCGCCAAAGGGCGCCAAGACCGACTTAAAGCATGCCAATTTTACCGGTTTAAAAAGCGACTG
>JAPLFX010000137.1 GCA_026390445.1 Pseudomonadota bacterium | reverse complement strand
TTTCCCCGCCAAGTCTCCGTGCCAGGAACGTTTATACCCAGCCTCGAACAGCTGTTTGCGATGGTCGCGGCTTTCCCATCCAATGAGGCGCGGCGGGTTCGCTTCAATATTGAAACAAAAATGGTCCCGCGTTTTCCTGAGCAAAGCGTGATGCCCGAGGAATTCGCCAAGCTGCTCGTGCAGGTGATCGCAAAGCATGGGCTCAGCGACCGGGTCAGCATCCAGTCGTTTGATTATAGGACGCTTACTGCTGTGCATCGCTTGGCGGCGAAGATACCCCTGATTCCATTGATCGCTGAAAATTTCCCCTCATGGCCCAGCCTGATCCAGGCAACAAGCGCTGCTGTGCTATCTCCGATGATGGACTGGTTGACCGTTGAATCGGTCGCCGAGGCACATCGTCTTCATGTACGCGTGATTCCGTGGACGGCCAACGAGGTCGCCGACTGGGATTGGCTTCTGGCTGTAAACGTTGATGGTATCATTACCGATGATTCCGTGGACGGCCAACGAGGTCGCCGACTGGGATTGGCTTCTGGCTGCAAACGTTGATGGTATCATTACCGATGACCCAGCCGCTCTCATAGCCTATTTGAAGCTAAAGGGACGCAGATAGGCACAAAAGATCCCATGGTTCATTTAGATATCGCGGGGAGAGGGAACCTCCCCCCGCGCTAAATTAATGACTCAGGAGTCAGACATAAAACCCTAACCATTCATGCTTACAAGTTCTGTAGTAGGCCAAGAGCCACTTGAGGCTGTTGGTTGGCTTGCGCCAAGATCGAGGTACCAGCTTGTTGCAGGATCTTCGACTTGGTGTACTCTGCTGTCTCAGCAGCAAAGTCCGTGTCGCGAATCCGGCTACGCGCCGTATCCAAGTTCTCGGTTTGCACGCCCAAGTTAGCGATCGTCGAGGTCATCCGGTTTTGCACGGCGCCGAGATAAGCGCGGTAGCTGTTAACCGTGGTAATGGCTTCGTCGAGGCGGCCGATACTCAGCTGAGCATCGTGCTTCTCGGCGATCCCAGCGACGTCTTCACCAGCCATGGTCTTGTCCAGCATCAGGGAGTTCTCGCCGGTGGAGAATCCATTGATGTTGTTTAGATCGAGGCGAATGATGTTGACGGTGGCTTTGTTCTCGAGCGAGTCCGTTTCGCGGTAGTAATCTTTACCTACCTGGACTTCGAGCGGGAACTGATTCTCACCCTTGTGCATGTCGTCAGCGATCTGAGTCGTGCCGACCAGCAAACGAGTCCCGTTGAATTCCGTCGAGCTGGCGATCCGGTCGATCTCACTTTTGAGCGACTGGTACTCCTGGTCGAGGAATCCGCGTTCCTTCGTGCCGATGGTGTCAGAGGCGGCTTGCACCGCCAATTCGCGCAAGCGCACCAGCATGTTGGTGGTCTCCATGAGACCGCCCTCTGCCGTTTGCACCAGCGACACACCATCGAGTGTGTTGCGCTTGGCCATGTTCAGAGAGCGCACGTCAGCGCGCAGATTCTCCGAGATTGCCAAGCCCGCGGCATCATCCGCTGCTTTGTTGATTCGCTCGCCAGAAGCGAGCTTGTTTCCAGAGGCTTGTAAGGCCTCAGTGGAATTCCCTAACCTGCGTTGCGCTGTCAAAGACGCAATGTTGGTCCGGATACGCAAACCCATAACGCTGACCTCCTGTCATTAATTCCTGCGGAACGACATCATGTGTTCCTGAGGGACTCATCGACCAGGGCGGCAAGGAGTTTAGGGTGATCCGCAGTCTTTTTAGATAAGTATCTGAAATTAAAAGAATAAAATTTTTAAACCGGGCGCTTTTTGCCTACACCCCTGGCGAAGGTGCCCAGTTTGGCGGCTAATCCTACCGGCTCAAGGGCTAGGGGTGGACTAGGAGCGGGCGGCGGCAAAGCGGATAAAACGGTCGACCAGATCATGACCAAATCCCAGCACATGGTCGACCATGTCGATCTTGCGGTCGGCAAAAAACACCGGCGTGGCTTCGGGATGCGATTGAAAGGACCAGATCGGTAGCGTCGCATGGGCGAGGCCGTCGACGGCGACGTCGCTGCTGCGAGCGATCACGCGCATGCAGTCTGGCACTGTGGCGACGTGTTCGTTATGCGACACGGCAATGGCGCCGTCCATCTTTGGTGACCACGGCGTGGCGTCGATGCTGACTTGGCGGAGCCCAACATGCTTGCGCTGGTCGGCAAACATATAAGCGACTCGTCCACCAAAAAGATGGGCGAGCATCTGATGGCCGTAACAGATGCCGAGTGTCGGCATGCCCTGGTCGAGGTGTGGCCTTAACCACGCCTCCAAGGCCACCTGCCACTCCAGGCGATCATTGACGCTAGAAGCGCTGCCAAGAACGATCACCCCGCGCGCCGTCGCCACATCCTCTTGCAGCAGCGATGCCGTGCCATACAGAGCGGGCAGATGGTAGGTGACGGGAAGGGGCGAGGCCAAGGCGATGCGGTTGAGCGAGGCCAGCTCAGGAGCCCGCATCGCAGGGTCGATGATAACGACGTGGCCGGAGCTTGCGCGCTTCATCAGTGACCAGGTCTGGTCACGGGGACGACGTGACTTGGATAGACGTGGCAGTCTTGATCCTTGCGGCCTGGAATGGTGCGCTGCGATAGGCTGTCTTCAAAGGAGCAGTCGCTGACGAGGATGTCGGCGAGCTGGGACGTCTTGGTCAGGTTCTCTTCGCGGGCCAGGGACACCTTGGGGTGATTGGTGGCGCTAAAAATGGTGACACCGCATTGCTGGCACTGGATGCTTGTGGACGCGACCGCTTGTTCCTGATCGTTATAGGTGATGTGGTAGCGACGCGAGCAGGTGGTGTTGTCGACAAGGAATTTTTTATAAGCCATTGGGGTCGCCCATGTGATCAGCAAAGAATCGTGTGGTCGCAAGTTTACCCAGCCACTGCGGACGGGTCAATCGCGGACGAAGTGGCAAGTATAGCCGCCGGGATTTTTGCTTAGGTATTTCTGGTGGTACTCTTCTGCCGGGTAGAAGGTCGAGGCAGAGACCACCTGGGTGACGACCGGCTTTGGCCATTTGCCCGAGGCGTTGACCTCAGCGATGACGGCGACCGCTGCTTGCCGTTGCGCATCATCATGGCAAAAGATCGTCGAGCGGTATTGGCTGCCGCGGTCGTTGCCTTGGCGGTTGAGGGTGGTCGGATCGTGCAAGCGAAAGAAGAAGCGCAGCAGATCCGGGTAGCTCAGGCGCTGTGGATCGAAGTGGACCTCGATCGCTTCGGCATGGCCGGAGGTTCCGGTCTTGACCTGTTCGTAGCGCGGGTTGACTAAATCGCCGCCGGTGTAGCCGACGCGCGTGGACGTGACTCCCAGGTGGTCCCGAAGAAGTTCTTCCACACCCCAAAAACAGCCTCCGGCAAAGGTGGCAACGCTCGTTTGCTGGACCATGTCAGACCCTCCCTTTGCTGACCTTATAGCCGATGTTTTACCCCCCGGCCACTCTAGTGTAATCTCAGAAAACAAGGGGGAACGGTCCATGCAGGAATATCTCGATCCGATCAACGCCGCACTCGCGAGCGCTCAGGCGGCGCTAAGCGATCTGCAAAAGAATGCCCCGACGCTGACGCACATCGCCGCCGCCGCCGCCCTGCTGGTGCAGACCTTTAAGTCTGGAGGCCACGTCTATAGCTGTGGCAACGGTGGCTCGATGTGTGACGCCATGCATTTCGCCGAGGAGCTTAGCGGCAAATTCCGCCAGGAGCGGGCCCCCCTTCCGGCCTTGGCCATCAGCGATCCAGCTCACCTCACCTGTGCAGCCAACGACTTTGGCTTCGACCAGGTTTTTTCTCGGTTTATTGCGGCGCATGGTCGCCCGGGGGACGTCCTCTTTGCCATCAGCACTTCAGGCTCCAGCCCAAATGTCTTAGCTGCAGCCACTGCTGCGCGCCAGCGTGGTGTCAAAGTGATTGCTTTGACTGGAAAAAGTCAGGGTAAGCTAAGTGCTCTGGCCGATTTAACGATCTGCACGCCCAGTGCGACACCTTACTCAGACCGCGTCCAGGAGCTGCATATCAAGGTCATTCATATCCTGATTGAGTGCTGCGAAAAGAGCTTGTTCGCGCCTGGAGCTGCCTGATGAGTAAGGGGCCTGTGAGTGCTGGCAGTGTCACGGTGCCGGATTGGCTACGCGCGCCGATCTTGCTTAGTCCAGACAATTTCACGCCGTTGACCAGGACCCCGTGGGGCGGCCAGGTGATCGGTGAGCGCTACAAGCTGGATCTTGTCCCTAGCGCTCGGGGCCAGAGGATCGGCGAGTCCTGGGAATTCTCCTGCGACCCAGCCTTTCCGTCCCAGGTCGTCCCCGGACAGGGATTCGAGGGGACCTTACTGACCTTGATCGAGCGCTATCCTGACGCGATCTTGTCGCCAGAGTTAGTGCGGTCTAAAGGCGTGAGCTGCGAGATCCTACTGAAGCTCCTGGACGCCGCCGAGCCGCTGTCGCTGCAGGTACATCCGGCCGATGGCGACCGCTTTCTCACCTCCGGTGAGTGCGGCAAGCCGGAGTCCTGGTTGATCCTAGCTGCTGCGCCTGGAGCCGGTATCTACCTTGGGTTTTCTCGAGCGGTCTCGCGTGAGGCCTTGCGCAGGGCCCTGCTGGACGGCGATAAGGCTAAGGATCTCCTCAACTTTGTCCCTGTAAAGGCCGGGGATTTCTTCACCATCGAGCCAGGTGTCACCCATGCGATCGGGGCTGGTGTCACCGTCTTGGAGCCGCAACGGATTCTGACCGGCAAGACTGGCAAGACCTATCGCCTTTGGGACTGGGGGCGCCGCTATGACCAAGCGGGACGGCTCGATCCCCTGCACGGCGAAGCGCGGCCCCTGCATGTCGAAGAGAGTTTGCCGCTGATCGACCCTGAGCGCCAGGTCGGCACGGCCTATGTCGACAGCCTGCGGCGTCAGCCCAAGGTCAGCGCCTTGCGTGGCGGCATTTCGGTGCGTGAGTTTCCCGCCAATCCGTACTATAAGACGGTCCTCTGTTCGCAGCCGGCTGGGACCGAGTTAAGGCTGCGCATCGAGGGCGGTTACGGTGCCTTGCTGATGCTTTCGGGTCGGGTCACCGTGGCTAGTAAAAGCCTGGTGACAGGTCAGCCCTGCCTGCTGCCACATGCCGCGATGCCCATGCCGTTTAAAGCCGAATTGGCCAGCGAATACGCTGTCCTCGCTCCAGCTTCGGCGACTATAGGATGCTTAGATGTCAGTTGAAATGTCCCGGGAAATCAGCAAGCGACGTACCTTTGCCATCATCTCCCACCCCGATGCCGGTAAGACGACCCTCACCGAAAAGCTGCTCCTCTACGGCGGAGCTATCCAGTTAGCTGGTACGGTCAAAGCGAAACGCTCGAAAAAATTCGCCACCTCCGACTGGATGGAGATCGAAAAGGCGCGCGGTATTTCGGTGACGAGTTCGGTGATGAACTTTCCCTACAATGGTCACTTGATCAATTTGATCGATACTCCTGGTCACCAGGACTTCTCTGAGGATACCTACCGGACGTTGACGGCGGTTGATTCGGCGTTGATGCTGATCGATGCCGCAAATGGCGTCGAGACTCAGACCAAGAAACTGTTCGAAGTCTGCGCGCTCCGACACACGCCGGTCATGGCCTTCGTCAACAAAATGGACCGCGAAGGCCGCGATCCCTTTGCGCTCATGGATGAGATCGAAAAGACCCTCGGCATCGCCTGCTTTCCGGTGACTTGGCCGATCGGCATGGGCGCGACCTTTCGCGGCGTCTATCACCGGATGAGCAATCAGCTGCTGATCTTTGAAAAAAACGCCGACCGGGCCCGTCCCGTGGCGCTCAAAGGTTTGGCTTTGGACAGTCCCGAGGTCGTGGCTGAACTCGGCGAGGAGATGACTCAGAGCCTTATCGCCGAAATCGAACTCCTGACGGGAGCCGGCGATGAATTTGATCGTCAAGCCTACTTGGACGGCAAGTTGGCACCGCTGTTCTTTGGCAGTGCGGTCAACAACTTTGGCGTGCAAACCCTGCTTGAGGCCTTGATCGATATTGCGCCGGCACCGCTCAAACGAGTGGCCAATGAGCGTGAGGTGGTTGCCGACGAAGAGCAGTTCTCAGCCTTCATCTTTAAGGTCCAGGCGAATATGGACCCGTCGCATCGCGACCGCGTGGCCTTTATGCGCATTTGCTCGGGGCGCTTTGAACGCAATATGAAGTCCTTTCACGTGCGTCTGGGTCGTGACATGCGGCTTGGGCGTCCGACCCAGTTTATGGCCCAGGATCGAAGTTTAGTCGACGAAGCCTATGCCGGTGACATCGTCGGTATTCATGACCCTGGCGTGTTTCGCATCGGCGATTCGCTGAGCGGTGGTGAGTCGCTGCATTTTACTGGAATTCCAGTGTTTGCTCCTGAGCACTTCGCCCGCGTTGTGTTGGTTGATCCGATTAAGTCCAAGCAGTTGAGCAAGGCGCTGGATCAACTCTCCGAGGAGGGTGCGGTTCAGGTGTTTCGGCCGGCGCATTCCAACGATCAATATCTTGGGGTGGTTGGGCCATTGCAGTTTGAAGTAGTCTTGTACCGGATCCTCGCCGAGTACGGGGTGCAGGTGCGCTTTGTCAACCTGCCGTACGGCGTGGCGCGGTGGATCACCTCGGCCAAGGCCGAAAAATTGGCCGAGTTTATCCAGGCCAACAGTCAAAATGTTTGTTACGACCAGCATCAGCTGCCGACGATTTTGGTTGATGAGCCGTGGCGCCTGCGTTTGATGGAAGAACGCAACCCGGAGATTCAGTTTTCGGCGACGTCCGAAGGACCGGGGATGGCGCGTTAAGTTGTCCCACCATCGCCGCTGCCGCCGTCGTTTTTTGGTTTTAGCGGTTTGAGGCGAGGCGGTTTGCTGGCTTTATTGGTCTTTTTGAGTTTAGCCAAGGTGGTGACGATGTGATTCATCTCATCGACCGAGAGTTCTGGAATGTATCCGCAGGATGACCTGATGACGGCGGCTTCTACAGCTATGAGGTTGCCCTTTTTCAGTCCCGCTGGCGTCGTCAATGCAGCGTAGCTGCCATGGCAGCTTTGGCACTTCGCGGTGTAGAGTTGCATATCATCGACAGGCGCAGCTTTCTCCTCGGCGGAGGACTCAGTCGTCTGCTTACCTTGGCTGCTGCTCCTAGGTGACATTCCCATCATGGAGCCGCACGAGAGCAAGCTAACGCTCAAAATCAGCAGCGATACCCGGTCAAGCTGGGTCGCATGGGTGCGAAGTGGTCTGCGCATGGTCAAAAGATCCTGGTAAACCTGGATGTTGCTTGACACCTTCCTTATCGGACGGCAGCTGTGGAATCTTGAGCGAACCGGGTTAGTTGCTGATATAATATGCTTTAACCGATCCATTTTAAACGTCGCGGGGACCATGGCATGAACTATCGCGCGAGTTTCTGGCGGCCTTCGGGCGACGCTACATGTGCGTTGGGTCGCAGCCGGCAAGGACGGATCTTGACCTTGATCTTGACCTCGTGCTTGAGTCTGATGATGATCGCCTGTCGTGACACGACGCCGACTCCATCGCTCCAAGCATACATGGATGGCGACGTTGCCTGGGCGCTCGGCGAGGTCCAGCTCACTCCCATAAGCGGCCCAGCCGTCGTCATCGTCACGCGGCAGGCGGCGCCGGTTGGTAGCAAGACGCCGTCTCTTTACTCCATCGTTGGAGCCGCCAAGGATAGCGATACAGCTTCCGATCAGCACGCGCTGCAGTACATCGATTTTCATCCAACGGAAAGTCAGCTGCTCGCCTACGTGTTCGAGTTGGATTATATCGCTCGGGCGCAGTCGCCAAATGTCGTCGACTTGTGGGCGGTACTAAAAAAAGGTGGGCTCAGTTATTACCATCAGCAGCGAGTATGGCTGGGCAGTGCCGAGTTTGCCGCTGGTTTGAACCATACGGGAATGTCGCCCGCACCGGGTCTGAAAATATCGCAAATTGCTTCAGGGATAGGCGCAGGGCAGTGGGCCATGCATTATCCCGATGCGGGCAGCTTAGCGCCGCCGCCATGGCAGGGAATGTGTCCGAAGGTCGTCACACAAGCTCCAGGCCAGACGGCGGACCTATCGCCTGGCCAAAGTTTTAGCTGTCGTCCAACGCCGGCAGCGCACGACCTCTGCGACGGTACGCCGCTGCAGCCAACTTGCCAGCCGGGGCGTCCAACGCAAAGCGCATTTGCCGCGCTGGTGGCGACGCCTGCCGCAGCCGAGCCGGACAAAATTACCACCGGCTTAAAGCCGGTGGATGGCGCTACGGCTGTCTATGCAATCGTTGACGCATTGGCGGCCGCTAAGGTGGTGTTCAGCTCGGCGACGCTCACGGTGGCTAGCGACGAGGCCAATGCCAGTGCCTGCGCCAACCAGTTCTATGCCGTGGCTAGGTCTGTGGATCGCCAGTTAAATGCCTCATGCATCCTCAAGCCAGCGCCCGCCGCTGTGCAAAATGGCAAGCTCAGCTGCGGCGTCAGCGTCACTTTTGATCACCCCCAGACCTTTCTGGAAAAAGTATGTAATATTTCCGCGGTGTTCCATGCAGCCAGCGACGAAGTTCAGCGCATTCAGGTGCTGATCAACTAGGCGAATCATGCTAGCATGCCTTGCTTTCGTCGGTGGTTCGTCACCGTTTCAACCATTCTGGTAGCCGAGGTTCTCATATATGATGCCGTTTCGCGTGTTCGATCGAGAAAATAAAGAGATGTGGGTTGTGCTCAACTACCACCCGGGAACGGCAGCTGGCGACCATGGCTCCTATCTGCTCGCTCGCGAAGACGACAATGAGCGCGACGGCGAAATGGCGACCTTGCCGGCGTCGCAACTGGCGAAATTCCGTTTAGTCGACTTCCTCGAAGAAGGCGATGCCTACGCCGATTGATGTGCCGCAGTCCACGTGCTGCTGCCGAGAGGCGATACCCAAAACAAAACCCTCTGCTGTTTAAGCTAGAGGGTTTTGTTTGGCCTAAGTCGCGGCTGCGAATTAACGCGCGGCTTCTTTCAGCTCCTTGCCTGGGCGAAAAACCGGAACTTTGCGGGCCGGAATTTGGATCTCTTCCCCGGTCTGAGGATTGCGACCAACGCGGGCTTTACGCGCGGACACGGCGAAGGTGCCGAAGCCGACGAGTTTGACGCCGTCCTTTTTCTTGATGTTCTTACCGACAACGTCGATCAGCGCATCAAGAGTACGCTCAGTGTCTGCTTTCGTCTGCAGGGTGACCTTGGCAATGGCCTCGACGAGTTCAGCCTTATTCATACGAAATCCTCCAATAGCTAGCAAATTGCCGGGAAAAAATAGACCTCTAAGGTGCGATGTATACAGGTTTACAGCGATCGAAAGGGAAGTCAAGTCCTTGTCATAACGATTTTCGTAATTCAAGCGTTGTCAATACTCAATGCCCGCCTTGGGGCACAGCACTCTCATGGCTTCTGGTAAGTGATGGCCGCGCATCGGCCTTTGCGTTACAATGCGATCATGATTCATGAGGCAAAAGATTACATTCAGCTATTGCGTTCGTACTTTTCGTACTGTTTGTGCATTTGCACATTGATTTTGTGCTGGACTTTAGCAGTGCCGACGTCGGCGCCGGCGCAGCAACTCGGTGATCGGCTGGTCGTCGCGATCAACCAGGTGCCGTACAGCCAGCGTCAGTTGGAGTTGTACTTTGCCGTGCGTGCAGGCATTCGCAACGATGCAGATCTCACCGGACTGTTTGTCGACCGCAGCAATTGGAGCGCATCTCTGGCGCTGTTTACTGAAGATATGATGATCCTGCAAGAAGCGCAGCGCCTTGGAAGTTTTGGCAGCGTCGATGCAATGCTCGAAAAATACTCCGCTCAGCTACGGGCCAGGCGTGGTGCAGGGGGAGCCTTTGCCGCAACCTTGAAACGCCTGGGTGCGGATGATCAAGCCTTGGCCCATTCCCTGGAAAATGTCCTGCGTGTCGCCGCCTTTCGGCGCAGCAAAAACCGCCAGGAAGCTCAGGCCCTACCCAATGCTGCTGCCGCAGCACAAGCTCAGCCTGGTGTGCAAGCGAAATGGCTGACTGATCTCAACAATCGTGCCGCAACGAGGATTTACGCCGGCGCCAATACCTTTCAGATGATTGCACCTGCGCAGCGGAGCCGTGGCGATGGACCGTGACGGCGGCGTGATTCCTGCTGCCGTAGTCGGGATTTTTCCCTACGCTGGTACGCCTGAACAGGATCTGCAACTTGGCCAATGCGCCGCTGCTTGGCAGGAAGGTCAGCAGCCTTTCTGGTCGTTGTCAGAGACGCAGTCGATGCTCGCGGGAGATTCTTGCCGGGCGTTTTTTGCCGCGACCAGTGAGGATGCTCAGTGGCACGGCGTCGTCTTGGTCGAGGTCACCGCTGAATGGAGCGATTTGCTCTACCTCTATGTGCCACAGGCCCATCGGCGGAACGGAATCGCCCGCTTGCTCCTACTGCATCTGCTTGAGCGTGCGCGCGGCGAGTTGCCGAGTCCGGCGGTGATCCTTGAGGTCCGTCCGTCGAATCTGGCGGCATGGAGCTTGTACCTGAGCCTAGGTTTTGTCGAGGTTGGACGGCGCAAAGCCTATTACAGCAATGGTGAGGATGCACTGGTGCTTAAACACCTAGGCTACGAGGTGCCATGGGTAAGGCGCTGATCCGTGCTGCGGACGTAAGCGATTTGGTCTGGCTACAAACCGGCTTTATCGGCGATATCATTTTGACGACCGCAGCGATCAGTGTAGCGCGGCAGCATTTTCCTCGCGCTAAACAGCATATCATTACCACTGCGATCGGTGCCCAGGTGCTGTCGGGCCATGAAGATTTAACGGGTTGTATCGTCTATGCCAAGGGCAAGGCGCCGGCACTTGCTGCCATGCGGCAAGTTCGCCGCGACCTGGATGCGGTGCTGCCAAG
>JAPLFX010000099.1 GCA_026390445.1 Pseudomonadota bacterium | reverse complement strand
TGCACCAGCTCGAGGACTTTTTTCGGTTGTGACTCGAGTAGATAGAGTCGACTCAAATAGAAAAGCGGCAAGGTGTGTCCCGCTTCCAACACCAAAGCTTCCCGCAGGCTATGCTCCGCTTCACGCGAGGTGGGATCGACTGCGATTAGGGCCGCTGCGAGGTTGACCTGACCGTTGAAGCTACGCGGATTGATGGCCACCATGTGCCGATAGAACGTCTCATTGCTCGCCCAATAGGCTTGCTCTCGGACCGTAAGCACCGACAGGACCAATAGCACCGTAAGTAGTAGAAAGGGCGCACCACGTCGGAACCATGGATACATCTGTGGCCTTGGGTTCAAGACTTGCGACTTACCGCCCCTTGGGATGAGCATCACCCCGCATCCGATAAAACTAAGGTAGGCATAGTGATCAGCCGGCGTCGAGAAATTCTGATGCAAAAAGGGCATGAGTCCCAGTACAGGCAGCATGATCACGACGACCACCAAGGCACCGCGCAGAACTCCGGTTAAACCTTGGTACAGCATAAACACCACAATGACGACCGGTGGCACCCACGTCCACAGCCATTGACGAGATAAAAACAGATACTCAGGTGAACGTCCGTAGTCGGCGCCAAAGGACAGGGGCATCAATAATTTGGACCCATAAAAGGTCAAGGTATCCAAGGCCACTGGCAAGCGAAACCACAGCGGCGCGACCCAGTCGAAGGCAAAGTCAGCCGCCTGGGATTGACTGAGCCATAAACAAGGCAGTGCACAGGTCAAGGTCAAGGTGGCCAGCCTAAGGCAGCGTCGGTCCATGATCACCGCCACCAGCGGCAGGGTCACGATGCTCGGCTTGGCCAAGATCGACAGCCAGAACAGCAATGCGGCTGTCAGCATCTGCTTAGCAGAGCGACTTTCATGCGCGACATTCAGCGCCGCAAGACCCAGGCTGGCACCGAAGAGGTCGCGAAAACCTGAGATCCAACTGACCGTACCAGCCTGAATGGGATGGCAGACAAACAGTAAGGCCACCACCAATGATAAGTAGCGTGGCACCTGATATCGCAGCAGGAGCAAAAAAAATAAGACCCCATTGACGGCGTGTATTGCGACATTGAGCAGATGCAGGCTTTGGACCTCGTAGGACGGCGCGACCAAGGCGACCAGCTTCAGCCACGTCCCCCATGCGGAGTAGGTAAGCGGGATATAGAGGCCAAAATAGGGCTGCTGCCACACCTTGGCCAACTCGGCCCAGCTGCCGGCTTGAAGGTAGGGATTGGCAAAGATATTCTGCGGGTCATCCCAACTCAGAGCCGCAAAGCCGATCGTTCGGGCGTAAAGCGCGACAGCCCAAACAAGGATCAAGAAGCATGGGACCAAGGCGACCTTCTTGCTATGCGCATCGCCCATCAGCATCTGTCCTATACAGGGTCGCTCACATGCCACCGCTAAAGTTTAGGTGGCCTAGCTCCACCTGTCCAATCCGTAGGTTGGGGCTTTGTTGCATACATCCAGCCCTCCAGCCTTCCCGCCCTCCAGTTTTTGGGCAGCGGCTTTACTCCGCGCAACTGGGAGGCCGGGAAGGCTGGAGGGCTGGATGTATGCAACAAAGCCGTAGGCTGGAAATAAACATAGATGATTGTTAAACTCTATATTCGATGAGGCATGACGCAGATAGCCTTTCGCATTCCTAGGCGAGCTAACGATGACTAGACGGCCTCTCCACGTGCTGATCCCATGGTTGATAGCCCTCACCGCGCTCCATTGCGCAAAGCAGCTGGTGGGGCACGAACCGATTGGGGCATCGAACCTAGCGTCGTTATCGGTCGCTAACCCCACAGGCCTGCAAAAGGTGACCAAGATGGAGGTGACCATCACGGAGGATAAACCGAATGGTCAGGTCGTTGCCTTCAAAGAATTCCTCCTCGGCGATCAGCCCGGTATGACGGTCGAACATCAGATCACGGTCAAGCCAGGTCCGATCGTCCTCAAGATCAACGGCTACGACAGCGCTGGAGCGATCGTCTATAGCACTGATTTTTGCCCAGAAAAGTATCTAGCCTCGCTAAAAATGCAACTCATGCCGGGGCCAAATAGCATCTCTCCGGTCGTCTGCCATAAAGACCCCAGCACGGATCCCGTCATGCAGGGGCAGCTGCCAAAGCCAGGTCCGACGCAGCGACCACCGCCTGAGGTCTGGGCCAGCTTTCAACAAGGCTTTGCGACTAGGTATTGGGATTGCTGCAAGCCGCATTGCGCTTGGCCAACCAATGTCACCGGTAACACCCAGCCCGTGCGCACCTGCGGCCTTAACAACGTCAGCCATCAGACGGACTTTATGCAACAAAGTGGTTGCGGCGGCGGCGACGGCTTCACCTGCTACAATATGGCGCCTTGGGTGGTCGACTCCCAGCTTGCTTATGGCTTTGCAGCCGTCCCGGCAAGCGGCGATAGCTGCGGCAAATGCTATGAGCTGCGCTTTACCGGGGAAGGCCGTGACGGCCCCGACGCTGGCTCGGCAAAGCTTGCGACCAAGCGGATGATTGTGCAGGCGACCAATGTTGGCTCAGACGTCGGCAGCGGTCAGTTTGACCTGCTGATCCCGGGCGGCGGCGTCGGATTGTTCGATGCCTGCAGTAGGCAGTGGAACATTCCAACCTCGGCGCTCGGTGAGCAGTACGGCGGGTTTCTGTCGTCATGCAAGAAGACGTTGGGTGTGAATGCCTCAGCAGAGGCCTACAAGGCCTGCGTGAGAAGCAGTTGTAGCAGCGTCTTTAGCCAACCAGACCGTGCCGACATGCTGCGTGGGTGCCTGTGGTTTGTCGACTGGTTTGAAGTCGCCGACAATCCCAAGCTGCACTACAACGAAGTGGCCTGTCCGCTGGATATAAACGGTATCTCTTTTATGGGCGGGTCAGGCCCGCCACAGTTGTGAACCGAACATCCACCTGCACCATTCAACCCAGATCGATTAACAGGTCGCCTTCCTCCACCAGTTCACCCTTGGCCGTGTGCACGGCTTTGACTTTACCGGCGGCTTTGGCGCTCACCGCATATTCCATCTTCATCGATTCCGTGACCAAAACGACCTGCCCTTTCGCCACGTCTTGACCAGCGGTCACGCGAACCTCCAAGATCTTGCCCGGCATCGGCGCGCCAATCTGCTGGAGAGCCATCGGGTCGGCCTTGGCCTTCTTTTTACCCGGTACTGCGAAGGCCTCGTCCATCACTTCCAAGGTCCGCGGAAAGCCGTTTAGCTGAAAGAAGACTCGCCTGATGCCGTCGGCGTTTGGTGCGGAGACGCCGGAGATGCTGATGATCAGCGTCTTACCGGGTTCGATCTCGACTTCGATTTCGCGATTGGGCTTTAGGCCGTAGAAGAATACGTCGGTGGGCAAGCCAGCCACGTCGCTATAGGCGCGCAGATCCGCGAGGTATTCCTTAAACACCTTGGGATACAAGCGGTAGGACAACACATCGCGGGCCGATGCCGGGCCGTCCAGGAGCAGCTCCAGCTCCGCCTTGGCCTTGTCGAAGCTGTCTCCGGTCGGTACCGGCGGCTTTTCCGGGGGCGGCGGATTGGCACCGAGGACCAACTCGCGCACGTCCGTCGCAAAGCCACCGTAGGGTATGCCCATGTGGCCTTTGAAGAAGCTGATGACGGAATCAGGATAGTCTAGATGCGGCTTCTTTTGCAGAAACTCTGGACCGGTCAGGTTGTGCTTTTGCAGCAGCAAGGCCATGTCGCCGACGACCTTGGACGAGGGTGTGACCTTGACGATGTTGCCAAACAAGGTGTTGACCTCTTGATAGCGGCGGGTCAAATCGTAGAACTCCGCCGCCTTGACACCGACTTTTTGTGCCTGATCATAGAGGTTGCTGTACTGCCCACCGGGAATCTCGTGCTCATAAACATCGGTCGACGTCGCTTTGAACCCAGGATCAAAGGCGTGGTACATCTCGCGGACCGTCGCCCAGAAGCGACTCAGCTCGTCGAGATGGCGCATCGACAGGTCGGGACACAGCTCGCTGCCCTCGAGACTTGCAACGATGGCGTTGATACTCGGCTGCGAGGTGAGGCCAGACATCGAACCAACCGCACCGTCAACGATATCACAGCCCGCCTCGGCAGCAGCGAGCAGCATCGCCTCGGAGCTACCGGCGGTGGCATGGGTGTGCAGGTGCAGCGGCAGATCGGTGACATCCCGCAGGGCTTTGATCAAGGTGGTGATGGCCCGTGGCCTTAGCAGTCCAGCCATGTCCTTGATACACAGGATATCCGAGCCCATCAGCGTCAGCTCTTTGGCCAGCTTGACGTAATAAGACGTGGTGTACTTGTCATTGCGAGGATCCATGATGTTGCCGGTATAGCAGATACAAGCCTCGGCGATGGCGCCACGCTTTTTCACTTCGTCGATGGCGATGGCCATCTGCTGCGGATTATTCAGACAATCAAATACGCGAAATAAGTCGAGTCCAGCATCCTTGGTCAAGCGAATGAAATCACGAATCACCCATTCGGGATAATTGGTATAACCCACCGCATTATCGCCGCGCAGCAGCATCTGCAGCAGGGTATTGGGCACTTCCTGGCGGATTCCGGCGAGACGTTCCCAGGGGTCCTCTTTGAGAAAGCGCATGCACGTATCAAAGGTCGCGCCACCCCAGCATTCGAGCGAATATAGTCCAGTCATGGCCTTGGCATAATAGGCGGTGGCCTGAAAGATATCGTAGTTGCGCAGGCGCGTGGCAAACAGCGATTGGTGCGCGTCGCGCATCGTCGTATCGGTGATCAGTAAACGCTTTTGCGCCTTAGTCCATACCTTTAGCGCGGCGACCCCGCCTTGGTCGTACACCTGCTTGGCCGTGACCTGACTCGGTAGGGCGAGAGACCTACTATCGAGCACATACTGATCGGCCTCACGGCTGTGCTCCTTGGACGTCAGTTTGTGCGGATTATTCACCGTCACATTACTAATGTACTTAAGGATCTTCGTCGCGCGGTCGCGGGGTGCCTTGAACTTAAAGACCTCGGGATGATGGTCGAGAAAGCCGGTGTCTAGCGAGGCGTTGGCAAACTTAGGATGCGAGACGATATTGACCAGGAGCGGGATGTTGTGTTTGACACCGCGGATGCGGAATTCCTTGAGCGCACGCACCATCTTTTGCGCCGCACCAAACAAATCGACACTATGCGCCGTCACCTTAACCAGCAAGGAATCATAATAGGGCGTCACGAGACCGCCGGAGGTGGCAAAGCCCTCGTCCAGCCGGATGCCAAAACCCTGCGCCGACCGGTAGGCCAAGATGACGCCAGTGTCCGGAGCGAAGCCTTTGGCTGGGTTTTCCGAGGTGATGCGGCACTGAATCGCGACGCCGCGCTGCTTGACATCCGCCTGCGACAAGATGCCCATGGTCGGATGGCTCATGTTGCGACCGGCGGGCAGCATGATCGACATCTGGACTAGGTCGACTCCGGTGATCATCTCCGTCACCGTGTGTTCGACCTGAATCCGCGGATTGACCTCAAGGAAGTGATGCCCACCGTCCGCGCCGACAAGGAACTCCACCGTGCCCACGCCGACGTAGCCGACGTGCTTGGCGATCTTGACGGCGTCACGCAGCAGCGCGGCCCTGGTCTCAGCGGTGATGCCGAGCGCTGGTGCGACCTCGACCACCTTTTGGTGGCGCCGCTGCACCGAACAATCACGCTCAAAAAGGTGGATCACGCCACCATTGACATCGCCCGCCACCTGCACTTCGATGTGCTTGGCGTTTTGCACATTCTTTTCAAGATAGACCTCGGAACGACCGAAGGAACTCATCGCCTCGGAACGCGCACGTTGGAAGGCCTCGACCAACTCAGCCTCGTCCTTGACCGCGCGAATCCCTTTGCCACCGCCACCCGAAAGGGCCTTCAACGTTACCGGATAACCGATCTCGGCACAGATGCGCCGAGCCTCGTCCAGGCTCTCGACCGGCGCCTCGGTACCGGGGATCACTGGCACGCCAGCCTCGCGGGCCACGCGTTTGGCCGCCAACTTATCGCCAAACAAACTGAGTATATGGGCGTTGGGTCCGCAAAAGGTCAATCCATGGGCGGCACAGGCTGCGGCAAAATCGGCGTTCTCCGACAGGAAGCCGTAACCGGGGTGGATAAATTCACAGTTTTTCTCGACTGCCAAATCGATCAGCGCCTGCCAATTTAGATAGGCACCCAGGGGGTCGCCCTTGGTCCCCACTTTATAGGCTTCGTCCGCTTTAAAGCGGTGCGCTGAGAACCGATCCTCGTGACTATAGATAGCGACGGTGCGCATATTTAATTCGTTAGCGGCACGAAAGACTCGCACGGCGATCTCGCCACGGTTGGCGACGAGTAGGCGCCTATTGGCGATGACCTTGCTTGAAATATCCATCGGTTCCTCGAGCAAAAGGCGGACAACTTCAGGGTGTTTGCGGGCCTAGCTTAGCGAAGGCCCGAGGAAAGGCAACCCACGCCGTAAGGAGTGGGCGGTTTACCGTGCTTTTATCGAGCGCAGTGACTCATAAGTGACTGCAATTAAAGCACTTGAATATTTTTTGAGCAGAGCCTTAATCCTGGGGCCTCTGGTCGCAAGGGGCGCCCTACTCGCCCGCTCACTCTGGGAATTGCTTCAGGTCCAACCAATATTCGGGACGTCCCAGCGGCACGATTGCTGGCAGCGTCGGGTTGATCAGCTCGATGACCCGACGTTTGCTGATTTGGAATTGCTTTACCAGGCGACCGACGCCGATGATCTTTTCACGCAATGCGTCGCGCGTGCCATCGGCGATGCCGCGCTCGAAGCCAAGACGAATACGCTCAGCCAGGGCGGTCGCATCGGGCCTGACAAAGAAGTAGTCGGGCGCGACATAATGCAGCATCAGCGTCGCCTCGACCTTGAGTGGCATGCCACTACGCTGCTGCAGCTCCGACACTGGCTCATGGAGCGCCCTAGGGAAATAGTCGAAGCGGCCTTTCACCAGCATGGTAAACAGGTCGTCAAAACGATCGGCGGTATCAAACTTGAGTTTGTTTGCAGCGAGGATCTCGGTCGACTGCCAGTCATGCATCTGGCCGCCGGTAAGCAGACGCAGTTCCTCTAAGGTCTTCATCTTGGCAAACCTTGCTTCGTCCCCAGCGCGGATCAGCAAAATCCGGTAGCCGTGCAGACCCTGAAATATCGGGATGAGGATCGGACGCAGGGTCTTCTCACGTTCGATCGTCGCGACGTTCCAAATAACATCCAGTTCACCTTTAAGGACCAGTCGGATATTGCGGGAATGCGTACCGGCAGCCATCATGGTGATCTGACACGGTCCGTATTCTGCCTCGGTCTTCGCCAGGGCCATCTGCAGTAGCGCCAACGGATAGGCGTTCGGCGCATCCGCCATCACGACCGTGCGAATTTTTATCGCGCAGGGTTTTGCCTTGAGTGGGTCTGCCGCAAGCGCAGGCACCCAGGCACCGAGGACGGTTGCCGTCAGCACGCCCAAGACCTTTGCCGGTAAACTAAACATCGGGTTTCAACACTTTCACTGAATGGCGATGTGTTTGGCTTCACACGCGAGAATGGCTTGCACCCCGAAGCGTTCCAAGATGTGAGCAGCCAGCGCCCGCTGTGCCTGCGGCTCACCATGATTCAGTACGATCTGCGACGGTAGTTGTGGCATATGGCTAAGCCAGGTCAACGTATCGACATAATCCGCATGCGAGGAGAGGTGGTCCAAGGTGACGATCTCGGCGGCAATGGGCACCTCGACATGATGGATCCGCAGGGTCGCTAGATCAACGCTATGATCCTGCAAAAACCGGCCTTTGGTCCCGTCTGCCTGATAGCCACAAAAGACGACGGTACTGCGAGGATCCGGCAGCCTAGCCTTGAGATGATGCAGGATACGGCCGCCATTCAACATGCCGGAGGCCGAGATGACGATCATCGGACCATCGCGCATGCAGCTAAGCATCGACTCATCGACCGTCTGCGACACCTCAAACCGCAGCGGACGAAACGGGTCGTCACTGCCGGTAAAGGCCGACTGGAGGACTTGGTCCTCAGGATGGCGCAAGCAGACCTCCATGGCCGCGGTGGCCATGGGGCTGTCTAGGATCACCGGCACGGAGGGAATCTTGCCCTGATCCTCAAGGAGCCGCAGCATATAGGTCAGCTCTTGGGCCCGGCCGACGGCAAACGCCGGGATGACTAAGACCCCACCGCGAGCCATGGTGCGGCGAACGACCTCGGCCAGCGCGACCAAACCATCCTCACGCGGCTGCAAGCGATCGCCGTAGGTGGACTCGAGCACCAGCACGTCGGTGCCATGAATATACTCCGGTGGCCGCAGGTGGTGCGAGCGGTCATTGCCCAGGTCGCCGGTAAAGGTCACCGTCCGCATGCCGCGGTCACCAAGATCGGCGGCGATTTGAATCATGCTGGCGCCGATAATATGCCCGGCGCGCACAAAGCGAAACGATAGCCCTTCGGCGAGCGGGATCCACTGATCGCGGCGATGCGGAACCAACCTAGAGTTAGCCAGGGCAGCATCCGCGGCCGTAAAGAGGGGCTCGGCGGGGCTGTGATTCGAGTAGTGCGTGCGATTGGCAAAGGCTGCAGCCTCTTCCTCCAAATGGGCCGCATCGAGGAGCAGGATTTGGGTCAAGTCGACGGTGCCCTGGGTTGCATGAATAGGGCCGGTATAGCCCTGCTGGCAAAGCCTTGGCAGATACCCGGTGTGATCGAGGTGCGCATGCGTCAGCAGCACCCCGGCTAGACTGCTGGGCTGGATACTAAACGGCAACCAGTTGCGCTCACGCTTGGTTTTGTCGCCTTGAAATAAGCCACAATCGATAAGCCATGAACGGCCCTGATAGGTCAACAGGCTGCGGCTTCCTGTGACGGTATCGTCGGCCCCGAGTACCTGGATGTTTAGCGGCACATTGCGCCCCTCGTTGGTGCGTGATGGAAGCACGGGTCGGCCACGAACAACTGGCGCGAGGCAGGATTCTGGCCTCGACCAGCTTTACCTTACTTAGATAAAAGACGGTCCACCACCTAGACGACCTCATTGTATAGGTCCCACGCGTCCCCTGCAACCAAGGTCGACGCATAACGCCACGAAGGTCCTAGAGCCTGTCCTCAGATTGGTTTAGAGAGTTTTAACTCAAGAGAAAAGGCAAAACCCAAAGGCTAAAAAGCGGTGTCCAAAACTCTGCCAGGCGATCTACAGGCTTTAGCAAGACGAATCTTTCTAAGCATTTCATAATATCCATGCCCTCGCGGTATGATGGACCTTGGCGTGCACTGTTGCCCATCTTGGGACCAGGGGACTGCCATTGGCCACGACTGCAGCAGGCGGGCGGCGGGTCAACGATTGTAGCAAGGGTATCCCAGCGGCATGACTAAGACGTACCTCATCAAGCTGTTTATTGCCAGTATTCTGGTCAACCAGGCGCTTTTTGCCTACCTCTTGATGCCGATAAAACGCCATCAAAATTTGCTGTATATGATCAAACATCCACCCGCTGCTGCCAAGCTCAAGAAATTCACCGTTCGACCGACCCCAGGCAAAACCTCGCCCCTACCCGCCAAGTTGAAGCCGTCGACCGCATTGCCGAAGGGCCCGCTGCTCGCCCGCCACTGGTGGCTAAGCAAAATCGTCGTCTTTGCCTTAACTCCCGGATTCTTTATCGTGCAACTCCTGCGTCGAAACCGCTACCGCGACGTGACGCAGGGATCGCTGATTCTGCTGTTTAGTTGTCTTGGTCTGGTCAGCGATCTGTTCAGTCTGTGGTGGATCGCCCCGGCCACGGCATTCTACGCCATAACCCTTTTTTTTCTCATCCGTTCCGAGGCCGTTTCGCAACCATCGACTCCGGTCATACCGGAAGGGACGAAGACCTCACAGCACTCGGCTTTCGCAGACAAGCTCGCAACCTCAGGCACGGGCGCTCGACTAAGTAGTAGCAACCGGCGCCTACCAAAATCGAAATACTAAGCGTGCAGAGGTAGTGCATGCCTTGTCCGAGCAGAGTATAACCGAGCCATCCATAAGTCAGTCCCAGGTATTCGACCGCGTGATTGATAAAGTTGTGGGTCAGATAGATGCCGTAGCTCCAAGTGCCTAGGGTCATCAACCACGGACGCTGTAGCCAAACGCTCCACCAGGCGCTTGGTGCGACCACACCCCAGACCAAAAGGGCGCCAAACAAGGTGCTGATCGCCGGGTAGTACAGTAGTTGACGCGCCGCCAAAAACAGCGGCTGATGTTGCGAAAAGTCTGGAAATATTCCCATAAACGCGGCGGTAAGCAGGATCACTCCGAGCACTGTGAACGCCAGAACCTTGGCAACCTCCCCAGCCGACTCAGTGAAATATCCCTGCAAGCGCAGCACGGCCAGCATCGAACCGATGATCAATGGATCCATGCGGGTTGGGGTAAAGACGTAGATCGCGTGATCCCCCCAACCAAGGTGCAGCAGCGCCATGCGCAATGTGGCCGCTGCACCCAGCAGGCCCAGCAGGCCCAACATGGGTCTGCCGCTGCGCCGCAGCAGGAGGACGACCACGGGCCACACCAGGTAAAACTGCTCCTCAACCGACAAAGACCAAGACACCGCCAAGGGATCCAGAGGAAAGTCGCCAAGCCTCAGGGCGAGGATGTTCGAAAGGAAGGCAAAATACCAAGGCGACCTATGCTGCCAGCCTATGGCCATCTCCTGAACCTCAACATCAGGAATGACCAGCGGCGTGACAAAGACCAATAGGATCAGTAACACATAAAACAAGGGTACGATGCGCAGGATACGCCGCACATAAAACTGCCTAAAATAATCGGCTTGACCGACCTGCTCAAACAACAACGTGGTGATGAGAAATCCTGACAGCACGAAAAAAAGCTCAACCCCGGTCCAACACAAAGAAAATGGAACCTTAAAAAACGAGTTGATCGCAACACCTGGCTCCGACGCATGGCCGATCACCACCATCAGAATGGCCAAGCCACGAATGCCGTCCAGCGACAAAATCCTCGCATCATGGAGCGAACCTAAAGCAGCCCCTACGGCGGCGTCAGGCCTATCACTAAGCTCAAGATGACGACTAAGATTCGCCAAGATCTGGCGAGCTCTCAGCAGCGCCATTGGCCGTCTTCAAGGCGAAATGCGACGCTGTCTGGACGCTGGCACTGAGCCAGAGTTGTCAGCATTAGCAGAACTAGGGGTGGCCCAGAGACGTTGACCGTTAACGGCTTGTCGCCGGTCACGGCTTTAACGAAGGTGAACTTAAAGCCCTTGGCTCGGTCCACCAAGGCAACCGGCTGCACTAAGCCCCAGGCCGTGCCCTGCCACCTAATCTCTGCAGTGGTGGCGGCGAAGCGCAGCGGTGAGTCGATCTGCGGCAACGTTGCCGCCAAGTCGCTTAACTGCGCCTTGAGTCCTCCCTGCTGCACCTGTCCGTCCTTGAGCACCAATTGTGCCGAGCCCGCAATGAGGCCTGACACTTTGTCACTGTTTAGGCCAAGCGGCAATGACGACCGCTGCGGCGACGACAGCTGCAGCAGTAAAGGCAGCGGCAGACGCTGCACGGTGACGTCGAGTGATGCACCTGCGCCCAAGGCGCCAGTCGCCAGTGCCCTTAACGGCACCACCGCCAGGACACGACCCTCGGCCTGACTCAAACGATCGCTTAGCTGCAGCGAGGCCTGCACGCGACCCTGCAGCACATGTGGCCATAGCTGTAGCTTGAGTGCGGTACCGTGAAGATCCACCAAAGCTTCGGAATCAGTCGCCCGGGTGATCTGCGCCGCCGGAATCACCAGGCCAAAGAACCCGTTGCGCCGCGGCTGCTCCAGATGCACTACCAGGTCTCGGCTAAGCTGTTGCACGGCCGCACTAGCAGCCGCCTCCAGCCCGACGCGGCCAGCCTGTGAGCTAAGGTAGCCCAGGCAAATCCGCAGAAACACGATCGGCCCCGCCACTGCAACGACGAGCAAAGCTAAGATCAAAAACCGTCCGCGCCACGTCACGACACTTCTCCCGCATGGCGCCGACTAAACAGCGGCCACCTATCAAGCAGGCGCCCAGCCACTTTGATCAGGGCCACCGCCCACCGCGCCACGATCTCGCATTGGATCAACAAGGTCAGGCCCATAAATTCGTAGATCGGCATTTTGTAGGTTTCAAAGCTAAGCGGCGCACGCAACTCCCAGTAGTTGGCGACGCTGGCAAAGAGCATGCAGTAAAGATAGCTCGAGGCATAGGCCACCCAAAACTTGCGCGAGATGGTCAGCTGACTCACCCACTGTGCCCACTTCCGGCGCGACAACGCCGCTTGGATGTGCGGCTCCATGCTGAGGCGCATGAGAAACATCGGCCAAATCATGTGGCCCCAAAACTGACTTGGTTCTTGGCGGTAGACATCGCAGGAAAAGTACTGGCCGAGTCGCACACCGTGGTAAGCGCCAAGTTGCGTCACGCTGACCCCGAGCAGCAGTACCCACACGACCAGTTCCGTCCGACTCAGCCGTAGCTTGTCTATGGCTCCCACGGCGACTATACGACGCACCTCGCTCCCGATCCAGTAGCCAAACCAGACCAGGCCGATCCACGGTAACACCGGCCACTCCGCCACTTCGCGGCCCTGACAGCTAGCCACACCAAAGACATTCTTGAGAGCATCGTAACCCTCAGGCATAAACGGCTCTAGCTTCCAGAAGGGAATCCAAAGCAGCAGGAAACCAAGCCCACCGAGCGTACGGAGGTACTTCGGAGGATATTGCTCAAGCCACAGCATCACCAGCATACCGGTAGAAAACAGCCCAAAGATATCCCAGGTAACACCGCGCAGTCCGACGGTGCTGACGCTAAGCAACAGCCAGCCAAAGAGCAGCACCGCCATCAATCGGAGCTTGCTCTGAGTGCCGCGCTTTTGGTTGACAGCGAGCAAGGCGCTAGACAGAAGCACGATGACAAAGCCGCTAAAGCTCAGAGCGTGACAAAATTGGTCGATCACATAAAAGATCCAACTCTTATCGACGTACGGGGTATACGGCGTGCCAAAATAGATCAGATGGATATGGCAGAAGATGATGTTGAAGAAGGCGACCAGGCGAATGATATCCAGTCCATGCCAGCGAGGTTGGGCCGCAGTCAAAGTCATGTCAGTCATGGAAGCCTCAGAAAAAAGTGTCATGAACACCAAAAAAGGTCGGACTCAGGATCGAATTGACCAACGCCGTCTCCAGCGGCACCACGACGTGGTGAACCGGCGCCATCTCCTGTGGATGTTGGACTAAGCGCATATATTTAGACTTGGCCAAAGGCTTGACGGTGAAGTCCTCGGTCGCCGCTCTGGGCAAGGCGAGAAAGAAGCTATGGCGCGTCTCACCGTACAAATAGAGGTCGTTAAAGCCGGCATACTTAAAGGTGCTGGCAAGGACGCCTAGACCCCGTTGCTCGGTAAGATCGTCCACGTCCGTAGCCGCCACCGGGGACAGGATTGCCAAGCTGCCCTGCGCCGACAGATGATGGTGCAGGGCCGTGAAGAATTCCGCCGAATACAGCCTGGACGTCTCAAAGTTAAAGGGAAAGAGTACGTCGACAAAGATCTGGTCAAAGGTCTCGACCGAGCCACGCACCGCTTGAAAGGCATCGGCGGCCATGACGGTCACCTTGGGGTCCTCCAAACCGGCGTGATTGAGGCGCAACAGATCACGGTGCTCGCTGGCTAGACGCAGGATCTCCGGGTCGATATCGATCAAGGTGATATGCTCGATATCCGGACCTTGACGGAGCAGCTCACGCACCAGCAGGCCATCGCCGCCGCCGATAATTAAGACCTTGCTCGGCTTTCTTGCGATGCCTTGGTCTCCCTGATCTAACAGCATGCTCGGTACATGCGCCAGGGCCTGGTGGTAATCCACCTCGTACTCGGACGACACCTGAAAGTGATGGTCCATAAACATCGTCCAACCATCACCCGCCGGGACCTCTACCTGCACCGGTCTGACCGGTGATTCGCGCACGAAGTCGATGTTTTGGTACACGCTCTGAAAGCGCTCTACGGCAGGATACTTGGCAGCCTCGTTGAACCAGGCGCGCACACCAACCGGGAAAAAGTAGCTGACGATCCCCTGGCCGCTGATGGCCCAGTGGTAAGTGTTATAGTAGAAGTTCTTACGATGCACCTGCGGCAGATCGACGCGCAACGCAAGCAGGGACACTGCCGCCAATGCCGCACCGTGCATGGCGAGCAGTCGAGCGGCAGGACGCGCCTCTAGACGCTGCCGAAAGGCCCTAGCCCAGGCGAGGGCAGCCGCCAGATTGACGACGCTCATTCCGATGGCAATGTGCAGCGGCTCAAAATGCGGCGCGAGGACGAGTAGCAGCAGAATACTGCCGAGTAGACCGCCAAATTGGTAGACGGCGATCAAGGCTTGGACCGAAGCCAGTCCGGCGCGAAAGCCCATTTGGTTGACGAGGCCAAATTCAAGGCCTGACAAGAGTCCCAAGACGACCAGCAACAGCTCGGCACCTGCGCCAAAGACCCAGCGCTGATCAAAGCTAAAATCTCCAAGATCATAGCCAAACTGAAAGATGTGGATGCGATAGACCATGTGCCATAAATAAATCAAGGCGACGGCCAGCGTGCCCCAGACGGCAATCGCCGCCTCGATCCACGCCACCAAGGCAAACAAATTACGCTTAAAGGGTCGCTCCGACCAGATCATGCCCAATCCGAGCGTACATAAATAGACACCGCTCGATATCGCACTCCAGCGCATCACATCACCAGTAAACTCCACGACCAGTCGTGTCAGGAGCAGGTAATACAGCATGCTGCAACTGGAGAAGACAAAGCAAAGAGCTTTGACCTTGGTAGGCATAGCTTTTACCGATCAGAAAAAAATAAACATTAAAGCTTGATTATTGCGCGTCGTGATTGGATGATAACTGAAACTAAGGATGATTTGCTAACAAAAAGAGGATGTATGCGCGCAGGGCGGATACGCGCATTTTTTACCGGAGAAAAAGGCAGCGCCCTGCTCTATGCCATGTTGGCTGTGGCGGCTTTATCGATTGTCGGCATGGAGATCATCTCCCGCGGCAGTCGCGGCGCCGGCTATGTCCAAGACGAACAGCTCAAAGCTGCGCGTGAGAAGCTGTATCGCCGCGTCAATGCCATCGCATCGATTGAAGATGCGTTGTTTACCAGTTTGAGCGATCCGGCAAATGGCGCACTCCGGCAATGCCTGACGCCCGGCGCAGGTTGCGGCGGCTATTCCTTCAACGGCAGGATGCCATTGACGCTGTACTCCCCTGAAGGACAGCTGGTTGCAGGCACTGCTGCCAACCCAGTGCTGTATGATCGCAATGGTATTCCGTGCGCGGCCAATTGCGTGTTTGCAGCTTACGCCTACTTCTGGGCTGGCTGTAAAGGCGGCGGCGGGGGCTGCTCCTTTCCCGATAACATCAATACCTTGGTCCAGATCCAGTCGACTGGCGTTTCCGTCCTTGGCCTGGCCGTCCCAGCATCCATGCCAAAGGATGCGGAGATTCAACGGAGCCAACGGAGCTACACGAATACCCTGGTGGCCGCGAAAGTCATCAAGAACCAAATTGTCTGTCCCCCCGGCACATCGCAGGTTAAGTACAATCAAGGTCAGATCTCCTGCCAATGCACCGCGGGCACCCAGACCGGCACCGACGCGAATGGCTACCCCATCTGCTCGGTTGCAACCCCTACCTGTCCTGGCAACCAGATTTTTATTGGGATGAACTCTCAAGGGCAGGTGTCCTGCGCACCTGTCGGACAAACCAATTGCTACTGGGCACAGGGATACAATGAACAGCGATGCACCATCAGTGGCTGCACCGAAGCGCACCAACTCGTGATGGATTGCAGTAGAACCGGCGGTGTTTTCCATAAGATGGTTAGCTTTGGCAACCAACCGCAGCTATGCAACCTCATTGCAGCCCCGAACAAAAAGTCCAACCCCATGGATTTTGGCACCTATCAATGCTTTTTTACCTATAACTACCAATGCTGTGAGTATTGAGTCATGAGCACAGGGCGCCGCACATTTAGCCCGGGCTTCACGCTGGTCGAGGTGATCATTGCCGTCGCTCTCCTGTCGATCGTCGGCGCCGGGGCAACCACTTACCTTGTCCACTTGAACGACACCCGTTACCGCCTTGAGGCCATCGGCACCCGCGACGCCCTTAACCTACA
>JAPLFX010000014.1 GCA_026390445.1 Pseudomonadota bacterium | reverse complement strand
CCAAACCTACAAAGGCAGGCGCGGTTGCGTGGTCGGTCAGGGGGAGCTGAAACGGGGCGGCTTTGATCCTCTTTTTAGCCTCAACCACACCTGCGCCATGTTTCGCGATCACATCAAGCGCCTAAGCCGCCGGACCTGGTGTACCACCAAGCATGCATCAGGCCTCCAGGCTCTACTTTGGCTCTACGCATGGTTTCATAATCAGCTGCTGGAGGGCGCTGGCCGCCTGGTGTCCATCTAGGAGCCAAATCTAAGACCAGTTGCCTGGGCCAGTTTTAATCAGGCTGACGCCATGAAAGGGACGTCGAGTCATCATTCGGCGCATTAATTTAGCTGGATAGGCAGCGACCGCAACGTGGTAGCCGGCCGGCAACGTCGTCACTAATACGCTGACAGGACTGACTTCGGGGACGATTTACAATTTTGCCGTGACCGCGCGCCGCTCTTCAACCATTGCCGCCACCGATATAGTCAACGGGATAGAAAGCTAGTATTCCCTGCGCGCGCAGGTCACGCCGCGGTGACGAGGAGCGAGTGTCGGTTGCCCCCTAAAGTCACAACCACCTCAAAACATCCGATCCTTTAGATTGCCGTACGATTTAAGCAATCACTCACTTCGCTGTCGCCGAGGTGTACATAAACTTGATCGTCGCCGTGGAGATGTCAAAAGCCGCTGTAAGTAGCTGGTAGTCCTTCATCGTCTCGACCGACTTGGTAAGCTGCGAGGTGTACATATAGTAGCCTCCGCCTAAATCGCACTGATCAACCTGGGTGACGTAGTCGGTTTTAACTGACAAAATATCCTTAATGAGCACCTTCGATGAGATGTTTTCAATCGTCCAGCCAGGCACCCAGCCCTTGTCTGGATTGGAGGATATGGGAACCGAGGTGATAGGGCCAGGAGTGTCGCCCTGGCTTTTAGCCAGCTGAATCGCGTTGGCGACACTGCCCTGACCTAGTGCAGCGGTGCCAAACTCAGTGTTAGAGTTAAAGGGAAGTTTCATGCCAACGCCGAAGAGCGCCGTCACCCTTCCGTTGGAGTCATTAATATCATTGATCATCTGCAGTGCAGGCGAACCGATGCTAGTATAAGCCTTGGTGACCAAGGTGTATCAGCGACTAACTCGCTTTCTGAACCTGCGCTGGCGTCGGCACCCTCTGCACCCAAATCAGTAATTTGTCGTCTTCGACATCACCTCGAGTGAGCGCCTCTGAGCCTTCCGCGTCTAGCTCCTCCAGCAGTGCAGCAATCTTTCTGGATTTCGTCCTTCCGCCGCGGTCAAAGATGCCGTCCGTACCAAGTAGAATCGATTCAATCGCTGGATCTTGCAGATCAGCAGATGCAGCTCGCAAGTCGATGTGCTCGTTCAAGCCGACCAAATCTCCCGAGGCAACGAGCGGCGCATAGTGCTTGGTTCCAAGCTGGGTCTTGCCGATGAATAATGGCACGTGCGCACAAGAATAATGAGTCAGCCGACTAGCACTGAGGACGGATAGGCCAATCGTCGCCGTATGAACTTTGGTGTGCCCCATGACATAAAGTGTCTGATTCACATTTCGTAACCAGGTCAGTGGATCAAAGCCTTGTCGGGGCAATTCCTGTGCCCACAAGGTGTGAATGGCTTGGGCCACCATCGAAGCAGCTACACCCTTACCCGTGACATCGGCTACGGCCAGGATGAGGTCGCCGTTACTCAGGACCCGCGCGCCCATCCAGTCCCCGCCCAAAATAGCGTAACGACGATGGAAGAAGCGCACCTGCCAGGGACCTGAGGTCAGCATGTCAAATTTTGGCGCCAGTGAATCCTGTATCTCCTGCGCGAACAGCATCTCCTTCTCAACCGCTTCGAACTTAAGTCGTTCGTTTTGCGTTCGCAGATCGTTGGCTGCCTGTTCCAATGCGGCATAACGCCGCCGCCGTCGAAAGTCGATGAGCTTAAATACTACGGCGAAGGCATCAAACGACAAAAGCATCAGCATCCATGCTAATTTGCGATCCTCAGGATGATTGGGTCCCCAGGCAAAATATGCCAGACAAAGGTGCTCAATCGCCAGCCCGACGATCCATTTGTTGGAATAATAGGTTAGAACTATAAACAAAAACCCCATACAAGCAAACATCGTACAAGCAATCGCGCTGTTTTCCAGGTCAGGAGCACCAACCATAATTACGCGCAACGCAAAGGCATGACCAATGAAGGCAACTTGACTGATACCTAGGTACATAGCAGTCGTCGGGGCGTTCTGCTTTTTGACTGTTACATAAACAATCGCTGCGAAAAGGATGGCGTAGGTCAGGACATAGGGTATGCGAGCAGCCTCCGGACTCATGTAATAAAGTGAGACCAACGGGATCAGTAACACCAACGCAGTCATTGAATAGAGAATTGGACTAGTCGCGCCCTGGAAGCGCTGCTCCCAATTGTGAAAGTATTGATTGCTCTTGAGGCCCGGATCCTCCGAACGATACAGTTGACGGTTCGTCGCGCTGACGGCCGTTTTGAAGATCTCTGCTAGGAAGGAAAAGATCATGTCCGTCGGATCCCGTCCCGTGGAAGTTGTATCTTGCTGTAAGGATAATCGGCTGAAAGCCTTACTCACCTTAGCTCTAGACGATGCTAGCGCCCTCGCGGCCAGGCACTGCAGCACTCTGGGCGCCGCTGCGCGATTCTAAATAGACAATAAAAATGGGATTTAGTTTCAGAATATCCGAAATGTTATGACCTCCCCCAGCTTAGTTGCATACATCCTGCACTCCAGCACTCCTGCCTTCCCGCCCTCCCAGTTTTTGGGAACCGGCCTTATTTCGCACAGCTGGGAGATCCCGGCTGCGGTAGCTACGCCGACAGTTTCGACCTTACTGAGTCGCCAAATATGCAGCGATGCGTGTTCTTGCGGCATCGGTCAAAATATAAATATTATCAAATGATACCCCACGAAAGGTGCCCCATGTTGCGGCCTTTAGCGCCTCAATACCAAGCTCATAAACACGATCCTCTATTTGTGAAAAACTTTCATTCGTGGAGTACCCACATGGCCCAAAACCGGTGGGCCTGGCAAAAAACTCTCCGATCGACCAACTAGCCTTTGGATGCCTTTCCATGATCGCCTTAAAGTTTTTCAGTTGTGAGGAGTAGTAGCTACGAATTTGGTCGTCTAAGCTTGCGGTATCGGTTGGCTTGTAGCACTTAGGATTTAGAGTGAAAGATATGTTGTCGAATCCTGTAAAATCCACCTGATTCCAAAACTCCCCGCTGACGCTATACGTCTGCGAAGATTCTATATTTATCATTCCTGTAAATAGTGGCCTAATGGCTCCAATCATATTAGTTAAAAGCTCTTTGCTTAAAGCGATTTGATCACTTTGGGACAAACAGGTGCTACCGGAACTACAAAATAAAGATGTCTGACCATTCAGAATGACTTCCCATTCAGCCATAAATGGACTGTATCCTTCCACCTTCATCAATTCGGCAAATTTTGCCTCTTTTACTTTTTCCGGAATGTAGGTGTTATTAATAAAGTCTTTAAGCTCAGCTGCTGTCGTATATCTCGGAAAATTTTGGGTGGGTGGGTAAAATTGAACAAAAAATACTGGCCTTCCACGGCCTCGTTCGCGATTGAGAATCAAGGAAGCGACGTTAAATTTTTGTTCAAGATATTTGGCAGCGAGTGGATAGCTGAGGTCTTTACCGCTCTCGTCAGCATAAGGCGGCAAGGCGGAAAATATGAAATTTGAAAAATTACTTTGATATTTGTCTGTAAGTTGGTCCCACAGTGCAAGATTGCGGCTCACTAAATTATCGTGCCCTGTTATAGAGTCGGAACTGCCATTGATACGCTTAAGCGTCTTGGGAATTGCCAGGCGCGAAGGTGCTTTCGCAGCGACACAATTCCGATCCGTTTCGGAGGGTAGTTCCGTATAGTGGGAAGAGTCGATTTTCTTAATCCACTCTTCCGCGGAAAGAGTCGACGCGCAGTCTACTTGTCCGCTACCAGTGCCCTGACCGGCAGAATTGGTTGGATTATCATTCTTATCAGGTTTATCTTTGCCCTTCCCGCACGCGGCAATCAACGACGCCAAGCCAAAGACAAGCAATATCGACCTATTAAGACGTAACATGGCTTTACTCTCCAGCCCTGACGCTGTGTTAGTTTTTCCTTACGCCGGCCTATCGGAAGGTTGGGCGGCTAACATTAGTTGCTGTTTGGGCATGGATCCAGACGCACCGACCAAGCACCTCCACGAGGTGCCCCGCGACACCGACAGGTGCTAAGCGCCCAAGACAGGGTACAAGCGGTGAGGTCTTGATCCATATCCACGATGCTAGGCAATCGCGAACTGGAATCCCCTCTATAGGTCGCGGTTACCAACCAACCTAAACCGACCGTTGGCTAAACTCGTTCGGATGCGCCAGCCATGATTTTGCCGTCCCAGCTAGCATGTCCACCGCCCGGCTGTTGTAGTCCATCCAGCTAACGATGATATCGGCCACATGCTTTTGCGGCGCGACAAAGGTGTCGTGCATGACCTTGACCGTCTCCAAGTATTGCTTGATGACCCCCTCGACGCTGCGCCCACGTTCGCTGATATCGCGGCGCAGACGGCGGATAAAGCGCACATCATCATCGACGTCGACGTAGACCGACAGGTCACATAGGGCTCGGATCTCCGCCCAATGCAGCGACAAGATCCCGTCAAGGATGATGACCGGCGCCGGCTGCAATAAGACCGTTGGCTGGACGCGCGTGTGCGTCGCAAAGTCATAGGTCGGGCGGTCGATGGACTGTCCGGCCGAGAGTGCGGCCAAATGGCGATGCAACAGGTCGGTGTCGAAGGCCTGTGGATGATCGAAGTTGCGGCGGTCGCGCTCCTCTTTGGCCAGGTGCGACAGGTCGCTGTAATAATGATCGAGCTGGATCACCAAGATGCCAGCGTCCCCGCAGGACTCACGTAGGCGTCCGACCAGGGTGGTTTTGCCAGAGCCGGAGCCGCCGCTGACGGCGATGACCTTGGGTTTTCTCGCCAGGGTCTGAGGGGGAGTCGAGGGCATCACGTAGCTCCTGATCACGGAGGGGGGAGGGGGACGGGGGAGACCCGCAAAAAAAGAATGTTCTTGCCGAACCGTGCAATAATTACAAGAATGGTTTGATCACACCACCCATTTCAAAGCCTTGCTGCTAAAGCACGTTCGTGGTCAGAGCCGTCCGCACCCGTCCCATCCATGGGTCTAAGCGAGTCGAAGCGAGTATCGTGTAGGTATGATGGACCTGCACCAGCGAGCCGTCCGTGGCCTTTTTGAGGATCGCAGCGATGACCGATAACGATATGAAGAAGAAAAAGCAGAAGCTGACCCACATCAAGCTCACCTCGCACCCGGAAAGCGGGGATACTCTGTCGCCCATCAACTGGGGGGCAAAAACGGCCGAGGAGCGCGGGCCGGTCATCGGCACCGTCACCAACCCCGGCAAACGCAACGTGATCGGCGCCCACTCGGGCTCCTACGCCGTCTACCGAGCCCTGGCCATTGCCGCCGGCTCGCTCAGCCCGGTGCATATCCCAGACCTGACCAACACCTCGCCGGCGGCGCTGATCGGCCCCTATCCCCAGTGGAGCGACCCGAAGCGGATCATATCGATTGACCCGTGGGGCCACCTCGTCAGCGAGGCGTTTCGCCACTTGCTCCTTGCGGGGCTCGATATCCGGCCGACGATCGCGGTGACGCGCGCCCATATAAACATGCCAGAATTTAGCGAAGCCCTGGCCCACGGCCGCTTGAAGGCGGATGGACACATCCTCAAAGCCAACGGTGAAGTCCTCGTCACCAAGGCGGCGATCGATCCCGTCTGGTACTTGCCGGGGATCGCCGAACGCTTTGGTGTCGATGAGGCGGAGCTCAGGCGCACCCTGTTTGAGCACACCAGCGGCATGTTCCCCGAGTTGATCACACGTCCCGATCGCCAGGTCTTTCTACCGCCGATCGGCGGCATGACGGCGTACTTCTTCGGCGACGTCACGACCATGCCCGACACCACCAAGGAATTAGCCTGCCGAATCCACGACGAATGCAATGGCTCCGACGTGTTTGGCTCCGATATCTGCACCTGTCGGCCCTATTTGGCCCACGGCATCGAGGTCTGCATCGAAGCCGCGCAACGCGGCGGTGCCGGCCTGATCGTCTACAATCGCAAAGAAGGTCGCGCTTTAGGTGAGGTGACGAAGTTTCTAGTCTATAATGCTCGTAAGAGGCAGGAAGGGGGCGACACGGCTGCCCAGTACTTCAACCGCACCGAGTGCGTCGCTGGGGTCCAGGACATGCGTTTTCAAGAACTCATGCCGGATATTTTACACTGGCTTGGGATCACTAAAATTGACAAGTTCGTGTCCATGAGCAACATGAAGTACGATGCGATCGTTAAGACCGGCATCACGATCAAGGAACGAGTGGAGATCCCGCCCGAGCTGGTTCCCACCGACGCCAAGGTTGAGATGGATGCCAAGGTGGCAGCCGGTTACTATACCCCCGGGAAAGTCCCTGAGCTGAGCGAACTAGCCCAGAAAAAGGGCCGCGGCCTCGACGAGTAAATGATGGAACACCAGGATAGCAAGGAAATCGTCGCCTACCTCAGGTCCACTAAAGCCATCCGCGAGCAATGCGAGCGCCTGGCCACGGAGGTCGAGGCAGGCAGGTCGGAGCACTTCACGCTGCAGCTGGACAAGCTGCCAGTGGTCGCCGACTACGTCATCGAACAGATGCGCAGCGACTACCCGACACTCGAGATTCCGTATCACAGCCGCTGGCGGCATTTTGGCGAGGCTCGTCTTAGTCAGCTGCAGGCCAAGCTAGCCGGCCTCGACACCGATAGTGCGGCGAAGGTGCGCGTCGAGCTGATCATCGTCAGCACCCTGCTCGATGCCGGCGCCGGCAAGATGTGGCGCTACAAGGACGCGGCCACCGGGGCAGACTTTTCGGCCTCGGAAGGCTTGGCCATGGCCAGCTTCGACATGTTCCTAGACGGCGGCTTTTCCAGCGACCCCGACCTACCCTTGCAAGCGGACATGGTCGGTCTACGCAACCTCGATAAAAAAGCCCTCGAGCGCTACTTTCAAGTGACACCGCAGAACCGCCTAGCCGGACTCGATGGCCGCCTGGGACTGCTGCACAAGCTCGAGCACACCATCGCCGCGCATAAGAATATCTTCGGCCTGACGGATCCCCGCCTGGGCAACATCTATGACTATCTGAGCAGTCACGCCGGCAACAACAAACTGCCGGCGCGCAAGATCCTCGCCACCTTGCTCGAGGGCCTTGGCGGTATCTGGCCCGGACGCGTGTCCATGGGCGGCGTCAACCTAGGGGACGTCTGGCATCATCACGCCCTGCCCAAGGAAGACTTCGGCTTCGGCTTGGTTCCCTTCCATAAGTTATCGCAATGGCTAGCTTATTCATTGGTCGAACCACTTCAGGAGTCAGGCCTAGAGATCAATGGCCTGGACGAATTGACCGGCCTCGCGGAATACCGCAATGGCGGCTTGTTCGTCGACTTGGGGGTCCTTAAAGCCAAGACCGACGCCGTCATCACCGGGACCCACAAGCCCGAGTCCGAGGTCATCGTCGAATGGCGGGCCCTGACCGTCGTCCTCCTCGACCGCTTGGCCGTGCTGATCCGTGAGCGACTTGGCAAAGATGAAGATGAGCTGCCGCTGGCGAAAATCCTTCAAGGCGGCACATGGAGCGCCGGGCGCCGCATTGCTCTGAAACTGCGTCCGGGCGGCGAACCGCCGATTCATCTGGCGAGCGACGGCACGGTTTTCTAAACGCTCACTGCACGGGATCCCCATGACCTCGACCCTGACCCCGGACCTGACTGTGTCTGCCACCGGAGGCCTGACCGTCATCACGCACCCCTTGGTCCAGCACAAGCTGACCATCATGCGCAAGAAGACGACCAGCACGGCAAAGTTTCGCCGCCTGGCCGGCGAGATCGCCATGCTTCTCGCCTACGAAGTGACGCGGGACATGGAGGTCGTGCTAGAAACCATTGAGACGCCCCTAGCCACCATGCAGGCACCGGTACTCAAAGGGAATGGGATCGTCCTCATCTCCATCCTCAGGGCCGGCAACGGTATCTTAGACGGCATGCTGCGGCTGATTCCCTCGGCCTTGGTCGGACATATCGGCCTCTACCGCGAACCCAAGACCCATGTCGCCATCGAGTACTATTTCAAGATGCCGCCAAACATGCCGCTGCATGACGCCATCGTCGTCGACCCGATGCTGGCCACCGGCCACTCCGCCGTCGCCGCGCTGGACCGCATCAAGGAAAAAAAGCCGCGCTCACTCAAATATGTCTGCCTGCTGGCCTCACCGGAAGGCATCGCCTTTGTCCAAGAGCACCACCCGGATGTGCAGATTTACACTGCGGCAGTCGATCAGGGACTCAATGAAAAAGCCTATATCATCCCAGGGCTCGGCGATGCCGGCGACCGGATGTTCGGCACGCTTTAATGGACCTGCTGTTCCACAACGAACACTTTGCCGCCGCCGACAAGCCGGCGGACTGGCTCAGCGTGCCGTCGCGCCAAGGTGAGGACGACGCTCGTCCCTGCCTAGGCAAACGCTTGGAAGCCGCCCTCGCGACCCGTCTGTGGCCAGTGCATCGCCTCGACCAGGAAGTGACCGGCTTGATCCTATTTGCCAAAAGTCCGGAGGCCCATCGTCAAGCCAACCAATGGTTCGAACAAAGACAGGTGGTTAAGACCTACGAGGCGTTGACTGGGCCGGCCGCCCCGCCAGCGCCCGGCGCACCCGCCCTGGTCGGACCCGGGGTTTTACCAGCAGCGGGCACAGACTATGTCTGGCACTCGCATCTGCTGCGTGGAAAGCGCCGAGCCTATGCTAGCCCACAGGGCAAACCCGCCGAGACCCAAGCGACTTTTATCGGCCTGCAGGAAGCCGGGGCGACCACCGCTGGCCATTGGCGGCTGCACCCGCACACCGGTCGGCCGCATCAACTGCGCTTCGACCTGTCGCGTCACGGCTTCCCCATCCTCGGCGACGCTCTCTACGGCAGCCTCGCCCCATGCCCCACCGCCGGCATCGCCTTGCGCTGCGTCCAGCTAGACTTCACGGCCTGTCCGAAGTATGCAGCGTTTGGCTTGCCCACGCTCCTCGTGGCGCCGGGTCTGATCCCCTTCCTCGGATTTCACAAGAAAGCACCGCCGTGAGCGATTGCCCGACCGTCCAGCTCAGTAAAAACCTCCGCATCCATCACCCCTGGGTGTTTGGCCGACTGCTTGATAAGCCGAGTGAGCGCATCCCGCCAGGGACGATCGTCGACGCCATGAACCCCGACGGCACCTTCGCGGGTCGTGGTTTTTACAATGCCAGGGCGCGCATTGGCCTACGCGTATTGACGACGGATCAGAGCGAAGTCGTGGACGCCGCGTTCTTTGCCGCGCGCCTCGGCCAGGCCGTGGCTTGGCGGCGCGAGCAAGGCCTGCTGCAACCGCGCTGCGGCGTCCGTTTGGTCCATGCAGAAGGCGACGGACTCAGTGGCCTAGTCGTTGACTTGTTTGATGATGTACTCGCCATTCAGTTCTTTAGCGCCGGCATGTTTCGCCAACGCGAGGTGATCAAGGCCGCGTTGCTCGACTTATTTCCCGCCGCCCGCGTCTACTGGTTTGCTGAAAAGCGCGTGCAAAAGCAGGAGTCGTTTGACTGCTGGGAGATGGAAGCTCCAAGTAGCGTGATCATTGAGGAGCATGGCGTTAAGTTTCAGGTGGCCGTCGGGTCCAAGCATAAGACCGGGTTCTTTGCTGACCAACGCGACAACCGCCGCCTCCTGAGTGAGCTCTGTGCTGGCAAAAGGGTTGCCGATCTTTGCTGTCACAGTGGCGGCTTTGCCTTGTTTGCCAAGGTCAAAGGCCAGGCCAGCAAAGTCGTTGGCGTCGATCTAGATGCCGAGGAGGCCCTGCCAACAGCGCGCGCCAACGCTGCGTTGAACGGCGCCGACATCGATTTTTTGGCTGCCGACGTCATGGACTGGCTCAGGGACGCAGCAAAGTCCAAGACCACCTACGATGTCGTGATTCTCGATCCAGCCAAACAAACAAGGTCTGCCGACAAGGTCGACGAGGCTTTAAACGACTACTATCACATGAACCGTCTGGCCATGCCGGTCGTTGCCCGGGGCGGCATCCTGCTCAGCTGTTCGTGCAGTGGACTCATCACCGAAGAGCAATTTCTCGGCGTGATCAAGCAGGCGGCGAGGGATAGCGGACGGCAGGCGCAGGTCTTCAGACTATCCGGTGCCGACACCGATCATCCGTTTATGGCGCACGTGCCCGAGGGACGTTACCTTAAAGCCGTGTGGTGTAGAATCACCTGACATGATTTTAACCGCGCATCCCACCCGTTGCGGATGGACGGCGCCATAGCAATAGTCACAGCCATAGACATAGCGATGGGGTACCAAGTGAAGATCAACTCCCTACGACCCTCTGGTGGCCTCGCCCTCAAGCTGTGGCACCTGATCTGGACACCCATTGCGCTGTTTCTCGCGTTTTTCCCCCTAGCCTTGATCAACCTGGCGCAGTTTCTAAGCCTGCTGCTCTTGCCCCTGTCGCGCCGCGCCTACCGCGCCTATAACCGCCGCCTTGCTGCCGCCATCTGGGGCTATTGGGCCTGGGGCATGGACCGCGTCAACGGCTTGCGCATCGAGCTGAGCGGTGACTCGCTGCCGGTGGAGGAAGATGCGATCGTCATCGCCAACCACCAGACGATGAGCGATGTCATCGTCATCCTATGCATCGCCTTCACCAAAGGCCGCGTCGGGGACTGCAAGTGGATGGTCAAGGATGGACTGAAATATATCCCTGGGATTGGCTGGGGCATGTTGTTTCTCGACAGTCTGTTTTTGAAGCGAACCTGGGCTGATGACGCCGAGCAGATCCGCCAAACTTTTGCGCGTTATTTACATGCCAAAGTACCACTGTGGCTGGTGTCCTTTCCCGAAGGCACGCGACTCACTGCGGCCAAGCTCGAAGCTAGCCGCGCCTACGCCGTAAAGTCAGGCGTCAAGCCTACCAAGCATGTCATGTTACCTAGGCCAAAGGGTTTCGCAGCCTCGGTCCAGGGTCTGCGCAGTCACGTCCGTGCCGTATACAGTCTGACCATCACCTACGATCCGGGGCCGCACTCACTCGTCGCAATTGTGCGCGGCGATATCCAGCGGGTGCGCCTGCATGTGCGTCGGGTTGAGATCAGCGGCATGCCGCATGGCGAGGCCGAGTTGGTGGCTTGGTTAAATGCGGATTTTTACCGTAAGGATGCGCTGATCGCGGCAAACCTTGGTAGTTGAAGGGCGGAGCAGAGCAGGCTCGATCAGCCGCCGCGAGGCCTCTGTTCGGCGGAATCGACGATTCGGGAAGATTGTTAAACGTTCCTTGATAGACCCGAATTTATTGACTTAAATCCAGTGATGGAACATAATCCAGATTTCCGGTGGAGATGCGGATGATGTTCCATCGTGACATTAAGCTTCCGATATCTAAATCTTTTTTTCTGTTTGGCGCACGTGGCGTCGGCAAATCCACGTTGCTGCGCCTACGACTTGATAAGGATCGAACGCACACGATTAATTTGCTGTTGGCGCAAGAGGAAGACCGCTTTGTCCGCAATCCCGACCTTCTCATCGATGTCGTCGAAGCCCTACCGCAATCCATTCAGCACATCGTGATTGATGAAGTGCAAAAAGTCCCCAAGCTTCTCGATTTGGTGCACTACCTGCTAGAAGAGCGCGCCAGCACCCGCCAATTTATCATGACTGGGTCCAGTGCTCGCAAGCTGCGCCATGGGCAAGCCAATCTTCTCGCCGGGCGGGCGTTTACACGCCAGCTTTCTCCCTTAACGGTCGGTGAGCTCGGTCAAAGATTCGACCTGGAAAGCTATTTGGCATGGGGCGGATTACCGGCTATTTGGGGCATCACATCCGATACGGACCGATCGGAGTTTCTGCGCTCCTACGCTCTGACCTTTCTCAAAGAGGAAATCCAAGCAGAACAGGTTGTCCGCAACCTAAACCCGTTTCGCCGCTTTCTCGAGGTGGCGGCGCAAAGCAGCGGCAAGCTGCTAAACTACGCAAAAATTGCCCGTGACGTCGGCGCCGATGCAAAGACTGTCAAGAGCTACTACGGTATTTTAGAAGATACTCTACTCGGCTTTATGCTCGAACCCTTTCATACATCGCGCCGAAAGAGACTAACACAAGCGCCCAAGTTCTATTTCTTTGATACAGGCGTCACACGAGCCTTAGCCGGCCATCTCGCAATTCCGCCAACTCCGTCCACCGCGTATTACGGCGAACTCTTCGAACATATGGTCATCCTTGAGTTGCGACGTCGCGCCGAGTACGGCGCAACCGACTACCGTTTCACCTTCCTGCGTACAGAAGATCAAGCTGAGGTCGACCTCGTCATTGAGCGACCAGGAAAGGCCTTGGCTTTGGTTGAGATCAAATCGGGGAAGAGCCTCGAGCACGGCGATCTGACTCCGTTGCGACATCTGCAGCGCTTTGCCAATGATTTTCCAGATGCGGAGCTGTTTTGCCTGTCGGCTTCTGCCGTGCCTATGACGGTTGGAAGGATTAAATGTCTGCCTTGGCAACAGGGCATAGAGATGATTTAAAAGGATGCTCCCTTCCCGTCGACTCCGAATATGCAGCCTATGGTACTCGTGTGTGAGACTCTCTATAAACGCGAGTCCTTCGGCGCGGCACGAGAGGAGATCACCGGCGCCAGAAGTCGACCTAGCTGCTCGCTAAAATGCCGAGCACCGTCCCCACCAAGATGCAGGCCATCGGAAAAATCACCATCTTCGACACCAGGAGGGTGCGACCCATCGACAAAGCCGACTCCCGCGGCCTGTAACTCGCCACGCAGCCAAGTCTGGTAGCTGCTCGCGACCGTGCTCTCAAGGATATCGCGCCGGTAAGCAGAGGGCATCGGCACCTCGACGAGGACTAAGCGGCTGCCGGAGCGCCGCGTTGACTCCAAGATCTGCTGGAACCACGGATCAAAGCGCCAGCCTCCGTTAAAGTGCTCAAGCTTCCGCATGGCGACATCGCCAAAGGACTTGAGCAGTACCTGCATGTCGGCCTGCGCACCAAAGCGTTCCCTTGGCCCCGCGGCCGGAGCCCCCGTCCCAACCAAGGCATTTTGCAGCGTCTTAACTTTGATCCAGGTCAACGACGCATAGATCGATAGCGCATTGCTACGCGTGATCCAAAAGCGTAGCCCGCGGTCCAGGTCGGAAAGGGGAAAGTCCGGATAGTAAAGCCACACGTCCGATGGCCGAGACCACGCTAATTCGATCGCCCGATTGCCGAATAAATCTTTGGGATCGACCGTTTCGAGATCCGGCAACAACGTCCCAGCGCTCACACCGAGAACCACGACGGATGGCTTTCGCTCCAAGTCCAAGTAGCGACGCAGTGCCATGCTCGCTCCTGAGATGCCAACCGCACCGATCGCCAGCGGAGCAATGCAGAGCGGAGCCGTCAATGCACCACGGAGACTGGCGGCCAAGACACCAGGATCAATCCCGGCCTCCATCCGCGAATCTCCAAGCGTCAGCAGACAACCGTCGCCCTGGAAGGCCGCGCTACGAAGCAGGATCTGCGGACCAAAATGCTGTCTCGCGTACCAACCATAGGCAATACTAAGACCGAGCAAACCGCAAAGAGCCGTTACGATCGAAAGCAAAAATAGACCTCGCGGTGTAGACTGCATACTTTAAAAATCCACATAGATAAACTTGGTGGTTCGACCGGCAAAAGCCAGAGCAAGCAACAGTAGTGCCAACCACCACAGCGCTCTAAGCATGGCAAAGCGTCGCTTTGCCTGCCAGGCCTCAGGTAGTGGCTTGCAGCCGCCGCAGATCTCAAGCCAGGTCACAAAATGGGTCCAATGCATTACGTCACCCAAGCGATGCGCCCGAGCGCAAATAGCGCTCGCGGCAGGTCCATACAAAAGAAAGCCCAACCGATATGGACACAGGTAAAGGTCATCACGAGCGCACACACCCTCCACAACGGCCCCGTCGGCCGCCTTTGCCACGCTCGCCACAATCGATGCACGACCATCATCACCCCATGCCACAGACCCCAAACAACAAAATTATACGCGGCGCCATGCCATAGACCAGAAACAGCAAAGGCCGCAACGAGATTGCCGGCCGTACGGAATCCCCCGCGTTTTGAGCCACCCAGGGGCACGTAGATATAATCAAAGATCCAACGACCCAGCGAAATATGCCACCTCCGCCAAAACTCGCTGATGTTCTGGCTCGCATAAGGCCAGTGAAAATTCTCGGGAATGCGAATACCAAAAAGATAGCCACTGCCGATCGCGATATCGGAGTAGCCAGAAAAGTCGAAGTAAATTTTCATCCCGTAAGCCAGAATCCATCCCGCTATGGACCAGGAAGGAGCCTTGTACAGCGCGTCGGTCCCGAGCTGATCCGACCAGAGGCTGAAGGTATCAGCGAAGACCTGCTTTTTCACCAGCCCCGACAGGATCCGTGTGATCCCCTGCGAAAATAGGGTGGTATCTAAATGCGGATGCTCAAACTCAGGCGCAAATTCGCCGTAGCGCTTGATCGGTCCAGCCACCATCGAGGGGAAAAAGAACAAGAACGCCGCATAGGTCCCTACTTCAGGACGCTCCATGCGACCGCTATAAGTCTCAGCCGCAATATGGATAAACTCAAAGGTGAAGAAGCTAATCCCCAGGGGCAAGGCCAGGCGAACTATGTGCTCGATGTAAAGGGGACCGCTGCCGACGACATCGTTCCAGCTGTTGGCAAAAAATCCCAAATACTTAAAAGCAACAAGGATCAAAACCGCTTGGACGATGCCAAACAAGCACCACTTGGAGCCAGGTCGGTAAAGGCGAGACGTGAGCAGTTCGCAGACAAAGAGCCCTATAGCGGCACTGCCTTTCCAACCACCGAAGTGAATATAGCCATAATAAACAAAAAATGAGATGCCGAAACCGGCCAAGATAGCTGCACGGTACCGCAGCAGCCAACGTGCGTGCATTGCCAAATGGAAGAGCAGGACTGCCGGAGCGAGAAAAAGCA
>JAPLFX010000240.1 GCA_026390445.1 Pseudomonadota bacterium | reverse complement strand
TCGCGCACATCCGCTGCATGCCATCCCTCGACATTGGTCGGCCGGTAGCGCAGTTCAACCTTACTTAGCCGATTCAACGACAAATCGGCGAGCGCGTCGGCTAGCTTACTGGCCTCGGCGACCTTACGAAACAGTGGTTGGCCTTGCGGATCGCGACTGGCGATCTGATCTCGTAACACGCTTTCATCACCGATCAACATAATCGATGCGATGATCGCTCCGGAGTCACGCAGCGCCTTGGCTTCTCGAACGCCGTTGCTGATATTTGGAAGTCCATCCGAAATGAAATAGATCTCTTTCTGGGTGCCTGGCCGCCCCTGTGCGGTAAACATTTGCCGCGCACCGCGCAGCGCCACGCTGTAGTCGGTCTCGCCGCTTGCGGCGCAAATGACTTGATCGATCGGCACGCCGGTGTTGTGCTCCAAGTCGCTGAAAAGATCGTCACCGCTTGCAAAGAACTGATTAGCTTTGGCCGCAACTCGGGAATTAAACGTCAGCAAGCTGACCCTGGCGCTGTCATCTTTGGGCATCATCGCGATCACTTGGCGAATAGCCTCTAAGCGCCCGCAGCTGCCGTTGACGTGCGGATCATGATTCCAGTCGCGACCACTCCCCTCACCCATCGATCCCGTCACATCGACGACAAACATCACATCCCGAGGACTATTCGCTGGTGGACACACCGAGCCCATAAAGGTCACGCTCAGGCTCTTGGCACCGTTCACTTGCACCTGGTGTTTGCCGCCACCGATGAGCGTACCGGCATCGTCCTTAGAGGCACTGCTGCAAGGTAAATCCCAGGTCAAGGCCATGGCCTCCTTCGGCACAGGCTCTCGCGGTGAGGTTGGCGTGCCAGGGTTTCCTGGATTTCCTGGATTTCCTGGACTTCCCGGGTTTCCTGGACTTCCCGGGCTTACAGGATTTCCTGGGCTTCCAGCATTTCCTGGACCACCTGCATGTCCTGGATTTGAAGCACTAGCGGAATCCCCGGGACCTCCAGGATTTGTCGCTTGCGGTAGCCATCCCGCATGGTCGCCCTCGTTACCCGGTCGGCCATGCTGACCGCCGGCCATGGATTCTCCACTCGTAGCGTCAGGATCATGGCGCGAAGTACGTGCGTCGGCATCCTCAGTACCAGGCATCGGACTGACCACATCTTTGGACCCTGGCCTTGCGCCTTGACCCTGCGCATGAATCTTAAACGACACCGGTTCGCGATCACAGGCTTGGCCGGCCATGGCACCAACTAGGATAAGCATTCTCACCACCAACGACGACTGATTTTCACAAGGCCATGCCATCATTCACCTCTTAAAATTTTGGGGCCATATCGGCAGCGGAGCGACAGAGCACGTCACAACCTTACGTGACCACATGCTCCCATTGATGTTTAGCCCGTCGTAACATTTGCCGCGCAGCTTTAGCCTTTTTTCGACCAGTCCGGGTATGCTGCAGCGATTGCTGTTTATTTTTAGTGCGCATCGGTTGATGATGAAAGTATCTTACGAACTACGATGGAAAAATGGCTTAAGCGGTAAAGAGTGCATCATTTTTGCTTGATTCCACATCTTTAGTGGTCTCTCTGCACTGCCACAAGCACCGATTCATTTAGCGCAGAGGCTGTGTTAACATGTCATTCACTCAAAGATGTCTCGCTTAGTGATCAAGATCCAACATTTTCGGGAGCACCAAGCTATGCAACTTATAAAAGCAAATCTGCAGGGTTCAAGGCGGCCAAGCCGAAGTACTCTGAGGTATGTTACCAGCTTGGGTTGGATGACGATGGTCGGCGCTTTTGCCTGCATCGGCAGTGAAGCATCGGCCTATGAATTCACCGTCACCAACACCGACAGCCAAGCCATCGAGATCGCGACCGCCTACGGCACCGATCTGTCTGGTCGACCATTGGTGACCTCTGGACAACGGTTTATGAACGGTCCCTACGTACTTAAACCAGGCGAGACGAAGCTGCTCTTTACTTATTGGCACACGCTGGAGGCTGCCTGGCTTTCGGTACGCATCGGTAACGATGCGCTGGTCTGGCAGCCTACCGATCATGAAACTTATGATGTCACTGCCGAATCGGTTCAGTGCACCCCCTACTGCGGCGTGCCAAACTTTCCCGGATTCTCTAGCCCGGTGATGCTGACACAGTCCATCTACGACCACGTCAGTAAAAGAAAGGTGCCACAGCATTTTGCCAAGGTTTCAAGCCAGATCCATGACCAAAATACCCACTTTAACTGGGTCCCTCAAGACCACCCAGTGCCACCGACGCCAGTGCCACCGACGCCAGTGCCACCGACCCCAGTACCACCTACACCAATACCGCCTCCACCTACACCAGCCCCTAATGAGGGCATCAGCATCTGTAACCAATCAGGCCAGATCATTAACGCCGCCTTCGGCTATTTTGATACCGCTAGTAAGGCTTGGGTCTCTGCAGGGTGGTACGTGATCGACGACGTCTCCTGCAGTCAACCGCTGGGCAAAATCAACGGACCGATCTACGGCTATGCAACCAATGACACGCACAGCGCTGGCACCTTTTGGCTGCCAAGTGACCAAGAGGCGTCGTTTTGCTTGGATTCACTCAACACCTACCTATTGCCATATGCTGCGTGCCTTGATGGCAATCACGCCAACTACCGCATCCAAACCTTTGGCCTGATCAAAACCAACAGCCAAGGAAGGGCCATCTGGATGATCAATCCATAGGGGACTTGCTTAATCGTCAAGGCCTCCCGGCAGCGGGGGGCCTTTTTTTTTGTCTTAGGAACAAACCTGATTGACGGGCAGAACTCCTCGCTCTTTCTCCTCCTTTAGACCTATGACCAAGCTCTACCTGCTAAAGACCGCGGCGTCACTTCCGATTAGTTCAAATGTTCCTTTGGATCACTCCTGGCTCTGGAGTTCTCATGTCTGCCCTGAAATCTCGGTTATTCCTTTTAATGACTGGTTTTTTGTACTTCTTCATTCCTTACGTGGCGAGTCGGATTCGCTGGGCTGGCACCAATTATCCTCAGACACCGCCGGGCTTTGCTCCGGGCTATGGTTTGTTCACCGATCAGCAGATCATTGCGCCACCTGGTCCAAACTATACGCTGTTTTGGATCCTTGCGGTCCTCGGACTGGTCTTCATCCTTTGCATGATCTTCCCCACGCTCGTCGGCTTCAAAAAGCCAGCGCCACTTCCCCCACCAACTCCGGTCGCTTGGCCGCGCTGGTTTAAGCCAGCGTTCATCACGATGATGACCGCCTGGATCGTCATGTGGACCCGCTGGCCAGCGCCACTCTTTGAGTACGCTTTCATCCCATTGTGGTGGGGATTCATCGTGGCCGTCGACGGCTGGACCTATCGCCGCAACAATGGGGTATCGATCCTTTCGTCGCGTCCTGGCGTCTTCAAGTTGCTCTTCGCCTTTTCGAGTGTGGCTTGGTTCTCCTTCGAGTACCTCAATTTCTTCGTCGTCGAGATCTGGTACTATCCGCACAATAAGATCTTCACTAATTTTGGCTTCGTCTTCTGGTACTTGCTATCGTTTACCGTCGTCTGGCCGGGGATTATCAACTGGTACACGCTGCTAAGGACCTTCCCAAACCTAGGATCACGGTATCTGCAGGGGCCTAAGATCTCTTTTTCGCGCCCGGTGATCTGGGGTCTTTATGTTCTCGGGTTGATATCGTTCGCCCTCATGGCCTACTTCCCGCGGCCGTGCTTCATGTTCATCTGGTTGGCGCCCATCCTCACCATCGCTTCAGCCGTGTCGCTCACCGGCTGCTGGACCCCATTTCGGCCGATCAAAGATGGCAACTGGCGTCCTCTATTGGTGATGGCCATCGCTGGATTTTGTAACGGCGTGTTCTATGAGCTGTGGAACGAAGGCAGCAACTATTGGTATTCCTCTCCCACGAACAACCCGAATTATTGGAAGTACGCCGTACCGTACTTAGACATCGGCTACATCTTCTCGCAGATGCCCATCCTTGGTTACCTCGGGTATTTCGCCTTCGGCGCGATCGTTTGGAGCTGCTGGGTGTATGGCGCCAAAGTGGTTGGCTTCCCATCTGAATTTGATGACAGTGAAGTCAATCCTTAGTTTAGGCGCGCGACATGGGGGGAGATCCAAAGCATTTTCATGATCTGGTCCGCCTCTACGAAGGGGCGGATCACGTCATGTTCCGTGCGCTCGATCCGCACGGAAACGTGCCAAGGATCATCAAGACTCCAAGGACCTCACGCCCCAGCCCATGGGAGCGAGCGTCCTTGGCGAAGGAATTCGAGGTCACGCGTAAGCTCAGCTTATCCGTCCCGGGCGTCCTCCGCCCTCTGGTATTATCCGAGTATGATGAGTCGCTTTGCCTCGTCTTCAATGATTTCCCAGGGCGTCCGCTCAGCAGCGTGCTCGAAGGTCGACCGCTCCCGGACTTGCGCCTGTTCTTCCACATGGCCACGGAGCTAGCAGGTCTGCTCGCAAACGTCCACGCGCATCATGTCGTTCATCGCGACCTGCGACCCAGCAACCTGCTCTACTCAGGTGTACCAGGCGGCGACTCCATGCGCCTGTATAATTTTGCCAAAGCGTCGATGCTACAAGCGGAACGCCCTGAGGTCATGGAACACCGAACAGAGTTCGGCGCCCTCGCCTATATATCACCCGAATTGACCGGACGCATGAACCGTACGGTCGACCACCGCAGCGACCTCTATTCCCTTGGGGTGATCTTTTACCAGCTACTGAGTGGGCGTGTGCCGTTTACCTCGGACGATCCGATGGAGCTTGTTCATTGCCACATCGCCAAAGCGCCACCGCCGATAGGTCCCATCCGACGATCTCTATGGCCTGCCAACGCACCTTACAGTGCCGACATCCCAGCACCCCTCGCACTGCTGGTGGCCAAGCTGCTGGCAAAGGGACAAGAAGACCGCTACCAAACCGCCGAAGGGCTCGTCTGCGACCTGCAGCGTTGCCAGAGTGATTACGATCGGTCGGGTGCCATCTCTCCTTTTGAGCTTGGGAGTTTCGACAGCTCCGGCCAACTCATCATCCCGCAAAAGCTCTACGGTCGGGATGAGGAAATTGCGACGCTGACCACCACCGTGCAGAACATCAGCACCAGCAAGACTCGCTTGGTGCTGGTCCATGGTGCGGCTGGCATCGGCAAATCGTCCCTCGTCAACGAACTTCATCGCCACATCTTCGCCCAGCGTAGCCTGCTGGTATCGGGCAAATATGAGCAGTTTCAAAGCGACGTGCCGTATCTGGGACTGCGCCGCGCCTTTGCCGACTATAGCCACCAGCTGCTCAAGCTTGATCCGACCGCACTAGAAGCGTGGCGGGACCTCGTTTGGCAAAAGTTGGGACCGAATGTTGCACTCATGACTGAGGTGTTTCCCGACCTCAGACCCTGCCTTGGTGAACCGGAACCGTTAGCGGCCCTCAACAACGCCGAAGAGCAGAACCGCTTCCATTTGACCCTGGTGAATTTTATTAGCGAGATCAGCAGGGAACAGCCTCTCGTCATGTTCCTAGATGACCTTCAATGGGCCGATGGCGCAAGCATCCGGATCCTGGAGACGCTACTCGACAGCAAGCATCTGGATCATCTACTCATCATCGGCGCGTACCGAAGCGATGAGGTCACCGCTGCACACGCCCTACAAGTGAGCCTAAACGGCCTACGCCAACGGGGAATGGATATCCTTGAGATTAACCTTGCCCCGTTCGATCTAGAGACGACCAATCAATTCATCGCGGAAATCGTCGGCAGTGAACCAGAGCGCACGATGGCATTGGCGGCCTTGGTCTTTCGCAAGACGGCAGGAAACCAATTCTTCACCGCGGAATTGATCAGGGATTTAGCGCGAAGTGGCATGCTTGCCTTTGACCCCACAAAGCGCTGTTGGACTTGGAACCTAGCCGCCATCGAGCAAGTACAGGTTGCCCCGAATATTGCCAAGCTCATGGTCGAGCGACTCGAACGCTTGAGTCCGGAGGCTTTGCATTTAGTCAAAGTATCCGCCTGCGTGGGCGCCAAGTTCGATCTCAAGACGATCTCTATGGCTACGGATCAGTCGCCGGAAGTGATCGCCGAGGTGATGTGGGAGATCATGGAAAGCGGCGTGGTCATCCCACTAAATAGCAACTATCGGATGATTGATAAGCTTTCCAGCCATGCCGCAGGTCCTACTCATGATGTCAATATCTCCTACCAATTTCAGCACGATCGAGTACGTGCCGCGGCCTACTCCATGCTCAACGACGTGGACCGCACGGCAGCCCATTACCGCATCGCTCGCCTGCTCCTAAGCCGCCTATCCGCTGCAGATCTCCAAGAGCGGATCATCGGCATTGTTGGTCACCTGAACCTCGGCAGGGATCTGATGACCGATGCACAAGATCGGACCCATGCCTGCCGGCTGAACCATCTTGCCAGCACGAAGGCAACTTCCTCCCATGCATTTGCTCCAGCTCTGGAATATGCCCGCATCGCTCACACGATGCTTCCAGAACATGCCTGGACGTCGGCCTATGAACTAGCCAAGGAGGTGACAACCCAGTTAAGCCTCTGCGCTTACTTAGCGAACCATGTTGACGAAGGGGAACGCGCCGCTTCGGTCCTACTCCTCGAAGTCAAGACGCCCTTGGAACGAGCGAAGGTGTTTCAGATGCAGGCGATCAACTACAACTTTCTCTGGGACATCGACAAGTCCATCAGGTCCAGCGTCGCGGGCCTCAAAGAGCTCGGCATCCGCATTTCGACCCGCCCAAGCATGTTCAGGATCTTAGGTGAGTTGATCGCCGTCAAGCTTGCACTACGCGGCCGGAGCATCCAATCGATCGAACAACAAACCGAGATTTCCGATCCTAAGGTCAAGCTCGCGCTGCGCCTTCTCATCAGTTTCGTCCCACCCGCCTACATGTCGGGAAATAGCAATCTATTTGCGGTTGCCGTACTGATCAAGACGAAGCTTGCCATCAAGTATGGTCACAGCGAGGAGACCGCTGCTGCATTCTCTGGCTACGCTGCGCTATTGGCCGGGATGGGGGACTTCGGCGGAGCGCATCAATTTGGTGAGATGGCGGTGCGACTCATTGACCGACAAAGTTCACTGGCGTGGAAGAGCATGACCTTGAACCTTTATGCCTTATTCAGCTTAAGCTGGAATCAGAGCTGGTCCGAACTAAACCCCTGGTTCAAAAAGGCCCTTGATACGGGTCTGGAGTCGGGCGACCTACTTTATACTGCCTTTGCCGGCGGATTCATGAACCTTTGGAACCCGCAGCTGCCACTTAGTGACTACATTGAGCGGCAGCAGAAGCTCCTCGAACTCATTCGTGAGACGCGGGTAGGACCCGGTATCCTGGCGGCGGAACTGCAATTTCTTCGTGCCCTGTGCATCGCCGGCAAAACCGTCGAACCAGCTTCGTTTTCCACGCCGAAGGTCGCGGAAGGTCCGCTCTTGGAGAACGATGAGGCAGCAAGTCACATGCGCCTCGCCGATAAAAACATGATGTCGCTCGCCGGCTCCCCGTACATCGTCGAGCATTGTCTATTTTCCTTCTTGACCCAGGCCTCGCGAATTCCGGCCTTGCGCCGGTGGGCAAAAGTCAGTGCTTGGCTGCGAATCTGGTACGAACGCCGCCGCATGACCAAGTGGAGTCAGCGTTGTCCCGAAAACTTTGCTCACCACGCAGAGTTGATGACCGCCGAAATCTATCGCCTGCGCGGTAAAGACCGCAAAGCATCGCATCACTTTGGGCGGGCGATCGAGCATCTCAAGCAAAACAAAGCCCTGCCATATAAGGGCCTGATTTGGGAGCGTGCTGGTGCCTTTTACACGACATGGGGTGACCCAAATGTCGCGTCCCACTATCTGCGCCAGGCCGAGTACTTTTATCAGACCTGGGCGGCAACGATCTGTGTTGATCAGTTACGGGCGAAGTACGGGCATTTTCTGGGTGACAGCACC